>NZ_LWDV01000008.1:0-288351 GCF_001693735.1 Orenia metallireducens | reverse complement strand
CAAAAGAAGTCTTATTTTAATAAGACTTCTTTTTTCTATATTCTTCTAAATCTATTATCTTATCTGTAAAATCTAGTTTTGAATGAGACTGACCTTGATTTTGCTTTTGATAAACTTTATCATTTTCTAAATCATCTAATAATTCTTCAAAGAAATCCATCAAACCTTCCTCATCTATCTCCTCATCGTTCTTACCTGAGATGAACAACTTATTTTCTGGAAATAGAACATCATACAACTCTCTTTCTTCAAAGGATAATCTACTTTTTATATCCTTTTCTACCTCTTCTTGTTTAGAAATGATACTATCAAATATAGCCTTATCCTCACTAGATAGATGTTCTTTAATTTGATTTTCAAATAATTGACTTAAAAATAACTTATTATCTATTATATCCTCTAAGCTCCAATCACCTACAAGCACCTGTTGAAACTCTCTAAGATTATTATAATTACGGGTCAAAGCAATCAAATCATCACATTTAATTATCTCCCCATTGGGAAATACAATCTTAATTTTAGCAGAATTAAGCATTAGATATCTCCTTCCTTAAATAGCCAAGTAATATTCCATCAATTTATCTTTATTCAAATAATCTCTAAATGTGAATTCTCAACTATATTAATAATCTCTCCTACTCTATCTAGTACGATAAAAAGAAGCCTTCTCCTTTTTCGTAGAGAAATTTATTGATTAATTTTAGAATAATAGAGATATAATACAGTCTTGTATTATCAGTTAATAAATTGATACAATATAGGATATAGGGACGATCAAAATTTTGATGTCCAAAACCTACTTAAAATAATGAAAGAGAGTAAGGATAGCCCTAAAACCGCTAGCCCTTCCCCCTATTCTTTTATAGAAGCTTATAAAGGTGAAGAGAGCATCTTTGTAGTTACTTTAACCTCTAAACTAAGTAGCACTTACAACAATGCCCTTTTAGCTAAAGATATCTTCTTAGAAGAGATTGAAGATAAGTTTATACATGTCTTCGATTCTTGCAGTGCTTCAATAGGAGAAGCTTTAGTCAGCTTAAAGATAACTGAATTGGTAGAACAGAGATTAAGCAAACTACAAATTATAGATAAAGTAAATAAATACATTAAAGAGATGAAGACCTTCTTCTTACTTGAATCCTTAGATAATCTTATAAAATCTGATAGAATGAATAAGGTTAAAGGTAAATTAGCTTCACTCTTATCAATTAAACCAATTCTAGGTGAAGAAGATGGTGAGATAAGCTTATTTGACAAAGCCCGAGGATCTAAACTTGCTTTTAAGAAATTAATTGATATAATCAGAGAATATGATAAGAATCTTGAAGAGAAGGTTCTTGCACCTAATACAGCAGAAGAGTTCAAAGTAGAAATTCTAAAAAGGTATAACTTCAAAGATATTATTATTGTTGAAACTGGGGGATTAAGTAGTGTATATGCTAATGAAGGTGGGATAATAATCTCATTTTAATTAAATACAAATAACCAAGGATTATTAATAATCCTTGGTTATTTGTACTAATCTTTAGCCAATTAATTATTTTTATAATGATTTGCCTTATTCATTGCTTCCTTAGTAGAAGAGAAATAATATGAATTAGCAAAAAATATATTTTCTTTACTAATCTTTTCGACAATTCCAAAGTTACTTAAAGGCTTATACAACTTAGTACTAATACCACTTAATAAAACTTCACCATTATTTTTGTAGACTTTTTCAATAAACTTATCTAATTCTTTAATAGTTGTTATATCAATAACATCTACATCTCTCATTCTTAAAATAAAGGTCTTACCTTTAAGAAAACTTTCATTTAATTGATTCTTTAATTCTTTTGCTGAATTAAAATGCAAATTTCCTGCTAAATTAATTAATATCTCTTTCTTATCTTCTAAATCTTTAGGATTATGTTGAAGAAAAGGATATTCACTATCTGTCTGATAATGCATATGAGTAAAGCTGATTTTATCTGTATGGCGTAATACTAATGTTAAAGAGACTAATACTCCAAAATAAACAGCATAGTCTAAACGGGGAGTAGATATTGTAGTTAAAAAGGTAACCAAAAACACTATCATATCAAATTTAGTTACATTAAGTACTTGCTTTATGTCCTTAACATCTATCATAGAATAAGCAACTACTAAGACTAAAGTAGCTAAACTAGTAATAGGAACATACTTAACAAATGGACTTAATAAGAGAATAAATAGAATAATTACTAAAGCTGTAAAGAATTCAGCTACTCTTGTTTTAGCTCCTGCTTGATAATTAGTGAAGGAGTTAGTAAAAGAACCTGAGATAGCAAAACTACTAAAGAAAGAACAACATAAATTAATAATGCCTTGTCCTATAAATTCTTTATTTAATTCTACCTCCTCTGATGATTTATCCTCTAAGAACTTTGTAATCGACAACACCTGAATGAAGCCTAAGATCGAAATAGAAAGTGCTGAAGCAAAAAACTTGTTAATTTGATCAATATTAAATTCAAATAGATTAAATTTAGGTAAGGAAGCAGAAAAATTATCAACCACTGCTACCTTAGAAGATAAACCGAAACTATATACTAATAACATAGGGATTAAGATTGCTAATAAATAAGCAGGTATCTTAGGTGATATTCTTTTAGAACCAATCATCACTGTCCATGTTAAAACTCCTAATCCTACCGAATAGTAATTTATCCCCCCTAAACCATAAATTATGTTATAAATATTAAAAAAGAGATTAAAACCAGAATCAATCTCCATTCCTAAAATATTACTTATCTGCCCCACCCCAATTAGCAATGCAATGCCTGTAGTAAGTCCTACAATTACAGAATGAGGAACATATTTAACTAGATTACTCAATTGTAAAACCCCTAATAATATCTGTAATAGACCAATCATAAAAGTTAAGAGAGACAATATATTTAGATAGTTATCTGGTCCAATATTAGTCAGAGCACTAGCTAAAGCAACAGAGATTAAATTGGTAGGACCAACTACCATATAACTTGAATTACCAACAAAAGTAGCAACTATCATAGAGACTATAGACGTATATAATCCATAAATAGGATCAACACCAACAATTAAGGCATAAGCCATATTTTGGGGCAGAGCAATAGCTGCTACTGATAACCCTGCTGAAATATCATACTTTAAATTTTTGAATTTGTATTTCTTCATAAATTTAGATAACTTCACAAATACTAATTCCTCCTTTTAAACCAAATTTATACTCTATCCTTATTTATATCCCCCAAAAGAAGGCAATTCCCAATGAGATAACTATATAATGGGGCACCAACTATCATGTAATCACTAAATTTATAACCCCCAAAACCATATACCATTAAATTAATTTGATATCCTAAAGGGGTCATAAAAGCTGTACTAGCAGCAAAGGTAACTGATAAAATGAAAGAAAAGGGGTTAAGCTCTAATTTGTTAGCTGCATCTACAGCTACTGTTAAATCAAAACTACACTAATATTATTGCTAATAATATTTGTCAAAATTGATGTAAGTAAGTAAAATAACATCAAAATTATAGTGGGTGGAAATGAACTAGAATAAATCAACAACTTATCGGCAATGTAACTAGCAGTTCCAGTCTTCTCTATAGCTATCCCCAAAGGAATCAATCCAGCTAATAAAAAAATAACCTCACAATTTATTACCTCATAGATTTTATTTTAATTGACAGCATTAATAGCCACCATCGCAATTACTCCCCCTAATGCTGAGATAGCTATAGGCAAAATATTAAAAGCGGCTAATAAGACTACAGAACTAATAATTCTTAGAACTGTTGCAATTCTATTTGTATTATAATCTTCAGCGTCAAATTCCTGACTTATAATAAAATTGCTATTCTTTTGCAACCGATTTATAGTCTCGTTATTAGCTATTAATAACAAGACATCACCAGGTTCCATTACCAAGTCATCCATCCTTTGATGTGACAGTTTATTACCTCTTGGAATTTCTAAAAAGTTCACCTCTCCAAGGGTTTGTCCAACTAAAAAAGAAGCATGAGGAACAACAACTTTCAATAATTTTTGACCTTTAATTGGCTCTTCAAAGTGCTTATCATTAACCCTAACTTCAGGTAACAACTTCAACCCTTCAGTTCTGATTATCTTTAACAAAGTAGAATGACTACTACGAATAATCAAGTTATCTCCTGCCTTAAGCTCCTTTTCTTTTATCAATATCAATTCTTTTAGGGATCAAGTGTCTTCCTACAAAGAATAAATATAAAAAAACTACTATTAGTATTATAAAACCCAACTTAGTAAATTCAAACATAGAGAATCGATGCCCAATTAATCGAGCAGAGATATCACTAGCCAACAGGTTAGTGGATGTACCAAGTAAGGCCATCTCACCTCCCATCATAGATGCATAAGATAAGGGAATTAGTAACTTAGTTAGATGGTGATGCCTTTGTTTTACGTGCTAAATTTGTAACCATAGGAATAAAAGTTGCAACTACTGGGGTATTATTAATGATACCAGCTACCAAACCTGCTTAACCCCATTATTACTGCTTACTCTCCTCTTCACCTGTTACTTTAGCAATTTTATCACCTAGTATTTACACTAATCCACTATTTTTAACCCCCTCACTTAAGATAAACATTGCTAAAACTGTAATAGTAGCTTTATTAGCAAAATCAGATAATACTTCTGTAGTAGAAAGTTTAGTCCATGATTTAAATACAATTAAACTTATTGGAATTGTTAAAGCTAATAAATCTAAACGTAATGGTCCTAAGAATGATAAAATTATAGATACCAATTATTACCATAGTACCGTTCATTTCAGAATCAATTTTAATTTGAGCATTATTTGTAGAACTAGCATAAGCAATCTGTGCTGTTATCTGAACCAAATAAAAATAATTAAACATATAAATAAGATACACCAAAAGCTCCTTAAATTCAAATTATCTTTTAATCTGTTATTCAGATAATCACCTCCTAAAGATAACTATATAACACTTATGTTCATTATAGGAAATATTAACCTCAAATACAAACTATGATGAATACTATGAATATGTAACTTTAGAATGTAATTTAGATGTGTCTTTATAGATAGATAAAGCAACAATTTTTTGAGTTGATAGTAAAAAGGTTAAAAGCTTTATGATTTAAGGTTTTGTAATTAACTATCCACTCTCAATTATACTCTGAAGTAAAAAAGTGTCGCAATATATCAATTAATTTTCATCTTAAATTTACAGCTATATTAATATACCCTGTACTATCTGCCATATCTTTTATTAATTACCCTAACTAAAAATTATAGTATAAATTAAAACCTAAATTAAGATCTTCGAACTGATTATCATAAGCTAAATATCCTTCTATATCTAAAAACTTAACACCTAAAAATCCTAAATTAACCTTGCTTCCCACTCCTACTGCTATTGATGAACTTTCCTCTTTCTGATAATCAGTAAATAAGTATGTCTGCATATCAGTTAATTTTAATAAATCCATAATCTCCATATCACTAATAGATTCATAGTTATAAGTCCAGTTCAATGATAACTGTAACTTAACAAATTTATCAGGTATTACTCCACGATAAATCAGTGGAGATTCCATAATCTCTGTATTATTGAAGATGAGTTTAGGTTCCAAAGTCCAAATATTACTCAATTGATAATTCCCTTGATGAGATGTCAATATCTTAGGTTTATTATCTTCAAAGGGAAATAGCAAATCACTCTCCCCTCTTAATAAGATTGACTCTGCCTTAAGTTGATAATTATTATCTAAATATATAAAACTATCTTTATTTAAATATCCTCTGCCTCCCCCAAAAGTATAATTATCATCATAATAAACCAGTCCCATCAGATAATCTCTACTATTACTCTCATATCTAAAATTGCTAAGCAGGTCAATATCTTCAGTCAATTTAGTCCACCTAAATTTTAACTCAATACCATCTTGTTTATCATTATTAGGGATAGAGAGAGCACTTATACCTAAATGATCTTTACTAAATCTAAAACCATACTGCAAATGATATAAGGGGGACCTGATTAAATCCTGTTTAAAGAAAGAATAGTCCCTGCCATAATAGAAAACAGGAGCTAAATCAGCCTTTTCAAGTAAAATCCTATCATATTTAACATCATTAAGTTTTTTAGAATAATTGATATCCTGATTTTTGATCTTATACTCTTTTAAAGAAATTTTTTTCTTCTTTAATAATCTCTTTATCTTGGGAAGTTTTGCTTTAGTACTCTTATAACCGATTTCTATATACTCTTTTAGTGAATCAAAATCCATAAAGGTGTACTCATCTACATCACCTTCTATTACTATATCGGCATAGTTTCCTATTATCTGCTCTGTATATCTCTTCTGCACCAGTGATATATATCTAAAGAAAGAACGACCAGGAGTGTTATACTCTTTAGATGATGAATCATCAGAAATAATAGTAGCAATAACTATATCTGCCCCTAAAACTTTAGCGGACTTGGCTGGGCTTACCTCTACTATACCAGCATCTACTAAGAATTTATCATCTGAATTATACATAGGAAAGTAAAAAGGAATTGAATAAGAACTCTGTATTACCTCAGAGATTTGACCAGTGGTAGCTAAGTATTTGTCTCCACTACCTAAATCAAAGCTAAGTAATGCTGTAGGAACTACAAAATCTTCTAAATTATTTGCTAGAGCAACCTCTTCAATAAACTTATTGACTCTAGTTGTATCTAACAGAGAAGAAGAACTAGCAAAATTAAACCTTAGCATATCATTAAAAGAAACTTTCAATAAAATCTCCTCAATTACGTTTATCGGTAGTCCATTGCCATACATAGTACCTACAATTGCTCCCATACTACTACCAACAATTAGGTCAATAGGGATCCCTTCCTCTTCTAACGCTTTGATTACACCTACATTAAATAATGCTGGTGCTCCTCCCCCTGTCAAAGCCAATCCTACAGCTGGACTCTCTATAGATTTAAACCTCTGATAACCTTCTATAATATATCTATCATTCCCTTCTGTTATATAAGTCAGTTCCGTATCTGCAAGACATTTGGAGATAAATAAGTTGAAGATAATAATAGATAAGATTATTATCTTCAACATCTTAAATCTCATAATTATTACACCTCATTTCTTAAAACATGTAATAATGTCTATCCTTCGGAGCACTTCTGTATTTTAATATATAATAAAAATTTTATAAACTTTAGAGCAATTGAATAAATTAGACAGCCTATAATATTCTTATAAAATTTAAATTAGTATTATTCTACTTTTAAGTTATTTTCCTACTATTTCAACTTAATTTTAACAATATATTTTGCTCTATAAAGAATAATTTTGGTAGTTAGCGAAGGATAATAATTATAATATTCTTCACTACTTAGCCATTATTCTTTGCCTTGATAAGACTTAAAAAGGGCATCTATATAGATGCCCTTCTTACTTAACTATGTTTTTAATTTAAATTAAGATTAATATTTTTTAAGTAGTTACTACACCTCTACTCTCTTTATCTAAATATCTAGTATTTAAATAGATAATCAATCCTGCTAATAATAAGAAGTATAATAAAACTATCCCATAACCAACCTTAATACCAAATAAATCATTGAAAAATCCAATAAATAAATTCCCTAAAAGAATAGCCCCTATACTCCCCGTAGTCATTGTCAAGCCAATAATAGTAGGGAGGTTATTATCAAAGATTTCAAACATCGTTGCCTGCATAGTAGGGAAATGAGTAGCTATAAATAACCCTGATATGGCAAAAAAGATGGCAAAAGAATCAGGGCCTAGAATACCTAATAATACAGAGATTAATGAACCAATTGCTGAGATAAATACTAAACGTAAATATCCTATTCTCTCTACTATGATACTTGCTAAAAAACGACCTGTACTAAATAGTATAAAGAATAGTGAAAAATAAAATCCAGCTTCAATCTCTGTTCTTCCTTGAATCTCTTTTAAATAAAGGATCAACCAAGTAACAACTCCCAACTCTCCCCCACCGTTAGCTAAGAACATCAAAGCAAAGATTCCTACCCTTGCATCTTTAAGTACTCCTCTAAAACTTATATCCTTCTTCTCTTCTTGCTTAACACCTGCTTTTTCCTTTTCAGGGAATTTGGAGAAGATAGTAAAGATAAGAATAGCTGATACGAGTATTATTGAAAAGGTATAAATCATCTCCCATTCAAAACCAAAACCTAAAATAGCATTAGCATAAAAGGGGGTAATAACTCCACCTATCCCAAAAAAGAGATGGAGCCTATTATTCATCTTACCTTTATTTTTAGTAAATACCTCAGAAGCTAAAGTATTTATAGAGATATTCAAAACCCCCAAACCTATACCTATAGTTAAAATCACTATAATAAGTAGATAATACTGGCTAATATAGTTAAGCCATATAAATCCTATAATAGATAGCAAAATCCCTGCTATCAATACCTTCTTTAAATTAAAGATCTGTATCAATACTCCACTTAAAAAGTTGGCTATAATTCCTCCAATGGAAATACACCCTAGAACAAATCCTAACTTAGAGTGATTGATTTGATAATCCTGCTGTAATAAAGGACCAATCTGACCTCTTAGATTACCTGTAATTCCAAAAATCAACATCATGAAGAATACTAGTATAATTAATTTTCTGTGATTAGCACTACTTAACATATTTTATCTACTCCTATCTTTATATTCTCAAATCGTCTCCATTTTACATTAAAAGAAAGTATATGTAAACTGGTTTTCATTCTCCTAATAAAATAAATTTATACTTAACCCTCTATTCAATAATACTTATTGATAATTTTATCAAGTAAATTTCATTCTATAATAAATATCTAAATTTTCAACAAATCTGATTCAAATCAAAAGCCAGATAATCTCCCATTTTATTGGTCAATCATCTGGCAAATATGTAGAATCCCTTTAAAAATTCTCTTTAATATAGTCTACAAAATCCTCTAAACTTCCTCTCCAGTCTGGAATAATCTCTTCTTCTGTTCCTCTATCAATTAAATAATCTTCTACTAAAAATGTCTTAATACCTAGCCTACCTGCTACAATATCCTCCTGCAAGTCATTACCAACTAAGATACATGATTCGGGCTTCCTCCCTAATTTATCAATAGCCTCTTGAAAATAGGCTAAATTTGGTTTAGCATAATGCATCTCCTCATAGCTTGTCACCATCACAAAATCATCAGGATTTAATCCAGCCCATCTAACTCGTTCCAAAATGGCTTCCCTTGGAAATAGTGGATTGGTGGTTATAGCCATAGTATATCCTAATTCTTTGAATAATCCTACCATCTCTAAAACCTTAGCACTAGGCTTCACATCTTCTCCTAGTAATGGAAACTTCTCTTTATAGAAGCTATCAAATCTAGTTTTAATAGCTTCTATATCTTCTACTTCTATCATAGAAAAGAAGGAGTTCATAAAAGCACCTTCATTGGTCAAAATTCCATCATTCTCTATCATATCTTGAGTAGACTTCATCAATACTTTGATAAATAGCTCAGGTTCAGCCAAATCTGTAAATTCTCCTGTCAATGCTTTAAAATACCTCTTCAAGAAATCATCAAAATCTATCCTCAATAAAGTTCCATCTAAATCAAATAAAATAGTATCCCTTTTCTGCATCTAACCAGCTCCTATTCTAATTATTACTATACTTAATATTCTATATCAAATTTCCCTACAATAATAGATTCTATAATAATTGCAACTCTCCTCTGGCTGATTTAAAGAAATAAAATTCATTCTAACTTACACATCTGTATAGTCATCCAACTTTAAATTTCAATTTAAAGTTGGATGATAGTAACGAGTAACAGGTAACAAGTTAAGTTCTTTACTGGTTACTCGTCACTTGTCACTAGTTACTAAAGTGTCGCATTATCCCTATATAGCAACACATTAAAATTTTAGAACTATAACTATATATGTCAATAAAACAATTATAATGGTTATAAACCCAAAATCAAAATCTTGATATTTATTAGCAACTATTATATAATTTTAATGAGAATCATTACCATTTTTCTAAATTTTAATATAAAGGAGCTATTAGTGATATGCTAAAAGATCTCTTTATCAATAGTAGTATTTTAATTTCATTCTTATTTTTAGGTGGAGAAATCTTTAAAGAAAGTCCATTATCCCCTTCTGCTCCTCTTAAAATAAAGATTTTCGGTGGTATTGCCTCAGGTATTTTAGGGAGTATATTAATGATTTTCAGTGTCAGAATTTCTCCTGAGATTGTTTTGGATTTGCGATATTTTGCAATTATTGTTGTAGCCATTTATGGTGGGCTAACATCTTCTATAATAACTGCTCTCATAATAGCTAATTTTCGCATCTATTATTTTTCCACTACCCCTATATCTATAACAGTAGGATTTCTAATTATCTTATTAGGAATAATCAGTGGATTGATAAGTAAACTAAATATTTCCCAAAATAAAAAATGGCTATACATGAATATAGTTAATGTAGCAGTTATAACCATAGAGTTATTATTTGTTGTTAAAGAAAGAAATCTAGTATTAGAATCAACTATTTATTTTATGATAATGTCTATAATTACAGGTTTATTGGTATATCACTTTTCTAATTATATTACGGTATCAAATAGCCTTTATAAAAGATTTAAAATAGAGGCTACTCAAGACTTCCTAACTGGGCTGAATAATGTTAGAAGCTTTGATAATAAACTCAATAACATAATAAATCAACTGCAAAAAAATCAGAAGAATCTCTCTATCATTATTCTTGATATAGACCATTTTAAAAAAATAAATGATACTTATGGTCATTTGGCAGGTGATTCTATTTTAAAGGAGTTAGCCAAAGTTTTATCTAATTCTTGTAGAGACTTTGATATAGTATCAAGAACTGGTGGAGAAGAGTTCTGTATCTTATTACCTGATTGCCCTAACCAGATGGCTATAGCAGTAGCAGAACGAATTAGAAAAAATGTAGAGAAACACCAATTTGTATTAGCAAATCAGCAAAAGGTCCACATTACTGTCTCTGTTGGAATAACTACTTATCCTGATAAAACAAGAAACTTAGATAATATAGTAGAAGAAGCAGATCATGCTTTATATCAAGCTAAACAAACAGGGAGAAATAGAGTATGTACAGGTTAATTATCAGTAAATCCAAACTATAATATCTCTTAACTTAGGGACTTCTATGGTTTGGATTTTTATATTTGGTCAAAACTAACCTTTATAAGAATAAATTTTCTTTTAAACATTAAGATTAGATTTAAAAATTATCTATATGTGTCCTTAAAATAAAGGTCTTTTATAACTAATATGGAATTAATCTTAATAAATTAAAGGATAGTAAACTCATATAAAAAGGGGGCTTATATTATGGTTGATAATGAAGAACATCAGAATGAAGTAATAGACCTAAATGAAGAAGAAGTTAGAATAAAAACAGAGCAAGAGGATAAAAAACACCCTAAAGATAGCTTTGAAGAGATAGGAAAAATTGATGATAAGAGCTTAATGGAAAGATTATCCCTTTATTTTCAAACTGCTTCTTCTTATAGCAAAAGAATTCTTTCTATCTTATTTCTAATAACTTCAATGCTCTTTACCGGTGTACTGATTATAGAGCTATATACTAAAAATTTCTCTTTACTTTGGAGTAATAAACCAGCTAAACTCATAGTTCTTGCAATAACTACAACTATACCTGTCTACTCAATAAATATTCTCCTCCTAACTACCCTAAATGCTTTTAAAAATACCCTATTCTCTAAAGAAGAGATAAGCGGATTGAAAGTAGACTTGACCAAAAATATATTCTCTGGAACTTTATTCTCTTTTACTTTAATCCTAATACTCTTAAACTATGATTTCTTTAGCTATAAGATACTCTTTGGTGATAGAACATTACACATTACAGATTTTATTAGGCATATTCTCATTTTAGAAGTGACAGTATTTCTAGGAATGTTCTATGAAAAAATAAGAAAGAAGTATTTTCTTTATGGATTAGTAATCATCTCAACTTTACTTATTTTACTATTAGATATATTATTTACACTTAGAATTGGCTATCGGGTATAAATCTATAACTAACAGTAGATTTTTATGGATTAGTTCAAAACCTTTTAAATAATAAACTTGTAGATAAATCTTTTACCTTCTATCTGTGTTAATCTGTGGCTAATAATCACTTTATTTTTTATTTCACTCTAAAGTTAGATACCTATAATATTATATTGATTATACTTTAATCTAATATTAGTATCTTTTATTAAATTGATTTTTATATTCAGAATCCTTTTTCTTATCATATTAATTTATTATTTAGGAGAAGATAGTAAATATATAAAAAGAATACTCTTTATACTGGAGGCTTCTATGGAATTTGAACTTTTTAAAGAGATACTTAAGTATAGAGAAACAATAAATAAATTAGCACTGAAACATTGGCTTAAAAATACTTTATTTAGTTATCAGTGGTGGCTATTAATCGTAGTCTTAATTCTACCTTGGATTTTATTATGGAAGCTGCTTGATAAGAGTAATAGATATCAAATATTACTTTATGGATTTATTACTATGGTGTTAGTTATATTACTTGATAGTTTAGGAATAAACTTAATGCTATGGGCTTATTCCTATCAAATACTTCCCTTTAGCCGTCAACTATTACATCCAATTAACTTAAGCTTTCTACCTGTTAGCTATATGTTAATTTACCAATATTTTAGAGGATGGCAGAGCTTCTTTATTACACATACTATCCTTGCTCTATTTAATAGCTTTTTATTTGAACCATGGTTAGTTGAGATAAACATTTATGAAAGATTAAGTTGGAAGTATATCTACTCCTTTCCCATCTATATTCTAATGGGAGTTTCAATCAAATTAATAGTTGATAGGTTAAAACCATTAAATTAAAATTAAAGACCTTTCTAAGTAGAAAGGTCTTTAATCTATACCAAATCAATATACTTCCTATCTAAGCTCCGATATTGTACAGCTTCAGCTATATGTTCAAATGATATTATCTCTTTACCTGCTAAATCGGCTATAGTCCTTGCTAGCTTTAATACACGATCATAAGCCCTAGCGCTTAAATTCAATCTAGTAATCGCCTGCTCTAATAAATTAAATGCATCTTTATTCATAATACAGTATTTCTCTACCATAGGGCTATTCATCTCTACATTACAGTTAATCTCTTCAGCTTTAAATCTATCTGCTTGAACCTTTCTTGCCTCTTCTACCCTTTTTTTGATAATTGCAGAGCTTTGACCTTTTTGATAATTGGTTAGCTCCTCCACCTCTAAACAGGGAACTTCAAGGTGAATATCAATTCTGTCTAGTAAGGGACCTGATATCTTGCCAAGGTAACGATTAATCTGCCTAGGAGTACAACCACATTCTTGCTTAATATCCCCATAATAACCACAAGGACAAGGGTTCATAGCTGCAATCAACATAAATTTTGCTGGATAATCTAGAGTAGTCAATGCTCTTGAAATACTGACCATTCCTTCTTCTAAAGGTTGCCGTAAGACCTCTAATACATTCTTCTTAAACTCTGGCAGTTCATCTAAAAATAAGACACCGTGATGAGCTAAACTGACTTCACCAGGCTTAGGAATCCTTCCTCCACCAATTAAACCAACATCAGAGGTAGTGTGGTGAGGACTGCGAAAGGGTCTACTGGTAATTAATGATTTATCCTTTGCTAATCTACCGATTATACTGAAAATTTTAGTAACTTCAATAGCTTCTTCTTTGGTCAAACTGGGTAAGATAGTGGGTAACCTCTTAGCTAGCATCGTCTTTCCTGACCCAGGTGGTCCAATCATAATTAGATTATGCCCTCCTGCTGCTGCAACCTCTAAAGCCCGTTTAGCTGCTTCTTGCCCTTTAACATCAGCAAAGTCAATCTTATAATCTTGATTAGTGGATAATTGATAATTCTCTTTAATAGCATCAATCTTTAAATTACCATTAAGGTAATCTATGGTCTCCTCTAAGCTCTTTACAGGAATAACATCTAATCCCTCTACTACAGAAGCCTCCTGAGAATTCGCTTCTGGTAGAATAAATCCCTTCTTAGATGCTCCTTTTGCTGCTAGTGCCATAGACAAGACTCCCTTAACACCTCTAATTTGACCATCTAAAGATAATTCTCCAATTAATGCATAATCGCTCAACACCCTATTATCAATTAGGCCTGAAGCTGCTAAGATAGAAATTGCAATTGGTAAATCAAAGGCTGCTCCCTCTTTTTTGATATCGGCAGGGGCTAGATTGACAGTAATCCTCTTGATTGGAAAGGAATATCCAGAGTTCTTAATAGCAGAACGTACTCTCTCCTTAGCCTCTTTAACAGCCACATCAGGCAATCCTACTATATTAAAAGCAGGTAATCCCTTAGCCAAATCCACCTCTACCTCTACCAAATAACCATCTATTCCTAATACCGCATTACTTATAGCTTTTGCTAACATAAAAATCCCTCCTAACAATAAAAAGCATTCTTAAATAATTCTATCTCTCTATTCTTTTTATCACCAGAGATTGCTACTACATCAAAACGAAAATCACTATCTACTTGTTGAAGACTAAAATAGTATCTAGCTACTTTCTCTAGCTGTCTCTGTTTTCTATAGTCAACCTTCTCCTGTGGAGTCAAATATGATTTATTATTACTTAACTTAACCTCTATAAAGACTACATAATCTGCTTCTTTAGCTATTAGGTCTATCTCTCCATAACGACACCAGAAGTTCTCTTCCAAAATCCGGTATCCTTCTTTTTCTAGAAATAATTTTGCTAACTCTTCTCCCACTTTCCCTAAAGTTCTCGTATTCAAAATAATACCTCCTAGCATCATTACTAAGATATGGTAACCATTATATCTGTAATTATACATAAATAAAAGATTATTGATAACAAAAAAACCTCCTAATTAGGAGGTTCATCATTAAATCAGATAATCCATATTAATATTTCTATGCTAATAGAGGTGTCTAGATATGTTTAATTATTCAAAATAACTATTTACATCTTTTAATAATTCAATTATCTCTAAATTCTGTGGGCAGACCTTCTCACAAGCTCCACATTCAACACAAGTGTTAGCTTTTTCTTTGTCTCCCATTTCATTATATTTTTTATTATTTTCTTCGAATTTATTATAAATCTTAGCTCGATTATATAATTTAAAATTAGCTGGAATATTAACTCCAACAGGACATGGAATACAATATTCACAACCAGTACAGCTAACTGGTGATAATTCTTGATACTTATTTTGTAACTGTTCTATCACTATTAATTCCTCTTTAGTTAAAGTATTAACTCCAGAGTTAGCAGCACTCTCTATATTCTCTTTAACTTGTTGCAAATTACTCATTCCACTTAATATAAAAGCCACTTCTTCTTGATCCCATAACCATTGTAATGCCCAGTCAACATAGCTTCTTTTAATAGGGGCATTATCAAAGATTTCCTTAACCGAATCAGCAGGAGCTAAAGCTAGCTGCCCTCCCTTTAATGGTTCCATAATAATAACAGCTACTCCATTGTCATGGGCATATTTTAAGCCTCTTTTACCTGCCTGAAAATCAACATCTAAGTAATTATATTGAATCTGGCAAAAATCCCAATCATAACCATCTATAATCTCTTCAAATAGCTCATAACCATCATGAAAAGAGAATCCAATATGTTTGATTTTCCCTTCTGCTAAAATCTTTTCAATCCAAGAGAAGACATCTAATTCTTTAAACTTATCCCAACGTTCTCTGTTAAGTGCATGTAATAAATAGAAGTCTATATAATCTGTTTCTAACTTTTCTAATTGCTTATTTAAGTAATAGTCCATATCCTCTCTCTTTTCGATTAACCAAGAAGGGAGCTTAGTAGCTAATTTTACCTTTTCACGATATCCATCCTTCAATGCCTTAGCTACTAGTAACTCACTCTCTCCACCATGGTATGGCCAAGCTGTATCTACATAATTTATACCATGGTCAACTGCATATCTTATCATTTCAATAGATTCTTCTTCATCTATCTTCCCATCTTCGGTAGTAGGAAATCTCATAGCCCCAAATCCTAAGGCAGAAGCCTCCCAATCGAGATTAATAAGCTTTCTATATTCCATACCTTTCATCCTCCCAATTAAATTTCTATTAATAAATTACAGCTTTCTACTTATATGCATTTGTCATAATCTCTATCGTTTCTTCTAGAGATAGTGTATAAGGATCTAATTCAAATAGCCCTTGCATAGTATTACGTGCATTTTCAGCAAGCATAGGAATCTCTTCTAGCTTAATTCTACAGTCTGACATCTTAAGATCAGCCACATCACATTCTTCTTGAAGTTTAATTAATGCCTTAACAAAGGACATAGGCCGTTCTTCTTCTGGAAGGGAATCTACATCAACCCATAGCTCTTGCCATATCTATAAATCTATCAGTGGCTTTAGATGCAAAAAATTTATAATATGCTTCTGATTACATAATAAGTCCTGCCCCATGTGGAAGCTTAGGGTGATTAGCACTAAGGGCGTGTTCCATAAAATGCTCTGAAGTACAAGATGTTGATTCTACAAATCCAGAAAGAGTATTTGCCAAAGCTACTTGGGTGCGTGCTTCAAGATTATTCCTGTCCTTAACAGCTGTAGGTAAATATTTAGCTATCAACTCAATACTTTTTAGAGCATAGGGATCACTAATTGGGTAGCTATATTGGCAATATAGCCTTCTATTGCATGAAAAAGTGCACCAAACCCCTGATAAGCAGTCAAATCTTTAGGTACTGTCAACATCAATTCTGGATCAACAACTGATAATACTGGGAATGTATCCTCACAACCAAAACCAATCTTTTCATTGATCTCTTCTTTAGTAATAACTGTCCATGGATCAGCCTCTGTACCAGTTCCAGCTGTTGTAGTTATAGCAACAATAGGTAAGACATCATTTTCTATAGGCACCCCTTTTCCTGAACCACCAGAAACATAGTCCCAATAATCTCCAGGATTTTTGACCATAATAGCAATAATTTTTGCTGAGTCAATACTACTACCACCACCAAGTCCCATTACAAAGTCACAATTCTCTTTCTTAACAAGTTCTGCTCCTTCCATAACATGGGACTTGATTGGATTAGCTAATATCTTATCAAATAAAACAGATTAAATGCTTTATCAGCTAAAATATTCTCCAGTCGCTCTAAATAACTATATTTTTTCATAGAAGTTCCTGCTGATATAACAATTAAAGCCTTCTTTTCTGGAATATTTTCATCTGACAATTCATTTAATTTACCAGGTCTAAATAAAATCTTTGTTGGTACATAATAATTAAAATCTATCTTAATATCTCCATTTTTTAATAATTAATTTTAATAAAAAATTTATAAAAATTAATTGTTCCCACTAGTAAAAAATAAGTATACTTAAATTTATGTATAATATTTATTTATTACTCTTATAACTTAAATTATAGAGGTCTAACCCTTAACTTATATCATAATACTTTAATTTTTTATTAATTTTAGTCAAGGAATACTTTATATTCTCTATTTTTCTTCTACTTTAAGTCTATGCTGAAGTATTATCACTCTTCTTAATTTAATTGCTGTATCACCTTTGGTTTACCTTCCTAAATTCCCACTTTTAATTATATTATACACCCTAGAGTCTACTCGAAGTCAACAATTTCTAGGAAAAATCCAAAATATTTTATTTAATAATTTAATAAATAGATATGAAGTTAATTGTATTTAATATACAATACTAACATAATCTTTTTGATGATAAAGTACTTATTTTTTTCATTTTGCATATAATAAGATTAAAGGTAATCTTCAAGGTTACCTTTTAATATAGATAGCTCCATCAAATAAATTTGATGGAGCTTTTTATTTTAAATTAAATTTGGTTCTAAAGTAAACTAACTATAGACCATAGACATCAGAGAATTCAAGCTTTATTCTGTCATCTAGGTTGTCTATATTATTTTCATCATTAAGAATTATTTCACCGTTTTTCTCCTTCAATTCAATATCTGGTAACCCAATAATAAAATTACTACCCTTTCCATACTCACTCTCTACTTTTAGACTTCCATTATGTAATTCTATAAGTAACTTAACAATAGCTAAACCAATACCACTTCCTTCAGTATTTCTGCTAAAGGATTTATCAACCTGTCTAAATTTATCAAAAATAAGATCTAGCTTATTTGTCTCTATTCCAATACCATTATCTTGAATAGAAATCATAACTTTA
Source organism: Orenia metallireducens (assembly GCF_001693735.1). GTDB lineage: Bacteria > Bacillota > Halanaerobiia > Halobacteroidales > Halobacteroidaceae > Orenia > Orenia metallireducens. Next base: position 270,024 of record NZ_LWDV01000008.1, on the reverse strand, counting down.
TCATCTTCTTGATATACTCTTACAAATATCTTATCACCTTCATTTGTAAACTTTACAGCATTAGATAATAAATTTAAGATAATCCTCTCAATAGCACACAAATCACAAGGTATTATCTTCTCATCTATTTGTGAATTAAACTCTAAACTCCTATCCTTATTTTTGATATATTCTGCTGTAGAAAGCGTAATCTTTCTAATAACCTCTACTATATCTCGATTCTGCAAATTTAATTTAAAGGAATTTGAATTAATTTTAGTAATATCCACCAAATTATCGACTAATCTTAATTGTCTATATCCATTCTGTTTAATAATAGTTAGATATTTTTTTGCATCTTTCATCTCTTTAGCCGGGAGGTTCTTTTTATGGTATATCTCTAGCATTTGCGTAGCTGAGAAGATTAAGTTTAATGGAGTTTTTAGCTCATGGGTTAAGTTAGCAAAGAACTCTACCTTCAGTTTATTATATTGCAGCTTATCTTCTAGTAGTTTACGCTCAGTAATATCTATACCTGTACTGAAGATTGCTTGTACAACTCCGTTATCATCTTTTAAAACAGATGTATACCAGGCTATTATTATCTCTCTTCCATCCTTAGTTAAACAAGTAATCTCAATATATAACGGTAACTTTAGCTTTAATGCCAATATATTATCAAAAAGTTGATATATCTCATCTCTTTTATCTTTTTTAATAAAATCTAACATATTAACACCAATGATTTCTTCTCGATTATACCCAAAAATATCTTGGGCTGCTTGATTAACCATTACAACCCTTTTCTGTTTATCTATAATTACAAATGAAATTTCACTAATATCTAATATATGTAATGAAGAGAAGATTAAACTTAGAGGCTTCCTCAATTCAGGAGGAAAATCTAAGAGATTATCAATATTAACTATACTTTTTTCTAATCTTTCTTCTAATAATCTCTCTTTAGTAACATCTACCCCTGAACTTACTGTCCCTGTAATCTTTCCATCCTTATCTCTTAAGATAGAATTATGCCAAATTAATATTCTAGTCTTACCGTTTTTGCTTACTAAGAAATTCTCTGTTGTTTTAGTTATAACTATATCCTCTTCTTTAGAAGTCTTTCTATAAATAGTTCTTCTATCATTTTGATTTATAAAATTATCAAACCAATTTTTACCTAATATCTCTTCTCTATTATAACCTAAAAGTTCACATCCTTTCTTATTAATCATTGTTACCTTCTGTTCTAAATCCAATACTACAAATACTACCTCTGCCATATCTAAATAGCTTTGTAGTTTTCCCTTCTCAAGCTCTAATTTAATAGTTCGTTCTGCTACCTTATCTTCTAAATCTTCTTTTATAAGCAGTAATTCTTTTTCTACTCTCTCATATTTAAATATACTAATACCGAGAATAACCACTAAACACAGCAGAATAATTATAGAAAAGATAATAACCTGAAAGATAGGTTTATCTTTATTTTTTACAAAAAAAGATTCATTTTTATTTATGACAATACTTTTTGGGGGTAAATTAGAGATTTTAATTTCAAACTTCTTCATCTCTTTATAATCAAACATATACAAATTAGGGCTCTCTTTTATAATAGGGATATTATTAACATCTTCTCCAGATAAAACTTTATTAGCTAAAGCTGTAGCAACTCTCCCTTGATAATGACCATTGATAAGTTTGCCACCTACAATCCCATGACCTAAAAAGAAATCCCAAACACTATAAATTGGTGCTTGACTATTATTTGCTAATAAAATACTAGTATCTTTTGCAGAAAGTCGATTACCACAGTTATTATTAAAACCTGCTGCTAAGATTATTATATCATCTTCAGATAATCTTCTAACCTTCCTTTGAGCTGTGACTATACTCTCTGTTCTAATAATCTCATATTTAATTTTGTCATTATAATTTAAAAGTTCTTCTTCTAAGATATAATTTTGAACACTTCCTATAGACGTGCCATCTACAAATAAAACTACTTTATCTGCATCTGGATGTAATTGTAACGCAATATCTATAGTACCTATAAGATCTACTTTTTCCACTATACCTGTAAATCCTTGCTTTTCTTTAAGAACAGTATCGTCAAAGTTATTCACTCCACAGAAGATTACTGGTGTTTGAGGAAATAAAACTTCTTGATATTTATACAAAAAATCAAAGGCTGCATTATCACAAACAATAATAAGATCAAATTGGTAATTTTGATACTTATATTTATAGATATTATATAATTTTTCAAAATAATTGCTATTAGCATGATGAATATCTATGTACTCAATATGAATATTATTTTTACCAGACCCCAAGCCATCCATTAGAGTTTCGGTAATATCATCTTCCCAACTATCTCCTCTATAATAGGAGTTTAAGATTAGTATTTCATTATCCTCTAAATCCTTAGCATAAGATGTGAGATTTAATATAATTAAAAACAGAATAAGTAAATATATTTTTTTAGTTATTAACACATCTAAAAGCTCCTTTATCTAATAAATTATTTTCTATTTCTTTCTATTTAATTCTATATCAAACCAAAATACACCTTCTTTTATAGTAAATCATTTTTATTAACAAATTATAGTAGGAATTATCAAAAACCTCCTTTTGCTTTTTAATCAAAAGGAGGTTTTTAACAATTAATCTCTTCCAAATAATACTTCATTTATGAATAGAGTTTATGTTATAATTATGTTAAATAAATTAATTATATATCAAATAAAAAAAGTGAGGAAGTGAGAAATATGGAGGATGATAAAGCTATCCAAAATTATATTAAGAAAAACTTAGAATATAGTAATGTTTTATTAAATTTTACAGAAATGCTAGTAATGATGACAAGAAAAGACTCTACCATCAAAATTGAAAAGATTGATCCTGAAGATTTAACAGAAGAATTTGACCAAGAATTATGGGGATTAGATCTTACAGTCAGTATAGTACTTGGTAGTGAAGGCTATGGAAAGACAGAATTATTCCTATTTGAAGATGAAGAGAAGAGAGATAACTTATATGATTATTTAAATCAATTGGTCTCACTCTAAAAATTCTCTTATCACCATCAAACTCTTACATCTATAGAGTTTGATGAAAATCCATCATTCTTATTTAAAACCTTAAGCAATAACTTACCATTATACCAACCCTTTATCTTAACTTTAATCTTCTCCCCTTCTTGTAGCTCTGCCTTACACTTTGCTTCAATTGTCCTTCTATCAAATTTAATTACCACACTTTCTACTTTAACCTCCAATACCGTACCTTCTATTATATCTCCTGTCTTTAACATCCTATCACCCATTCATGGATTCTCTGACTATCCCAAAGGAAGTACGGTGTATAGGGGTTATACCATATCTCTTTAAAGCCTGAATATGTTCTCCTGTACCATAACCCTTATTTGAAGCAAATTTATACTGGGGATACTCTTTATCATATTCAACTAAAAGCCTATCTCTAGTTACCTTAGCTACAATTGAAGCTGCTGCAATAGAGACACTATGAGCATCACCTTCAATAATTCCTGCTTGAGGAATATCGATATCTGGAATTGTTTCAGCATCGACCAATAAATAATCTGGTCTATTCTCTAGGCTATTTATGGCTTCTCTCATTGCCTGATATGTAGCCTGTAAGATATTAATCTTATCAATTCTCTTATTATCAACAATTCCCACACCTATATCTATTGCCTTCTGCTGGATTATCTCAAAGAGCTCTTCTCTCTTCTTCTCAGATAGTTTCTTAGAGTCATCTAAGCCTAAAATAGATTGATCTTCTGGCAGGATAACTACAGCCGCTACCACAGGTCCTGCTAAAGGTCCCCTTCCTGCCTCATCAATACCTCCAATTATTTGATAGCCCTTCTCTTTTACCCGTCTTTCATGAATACTCATCTTCTCATATTTCTTTCTTAGCTCTTCTTCTTGTTTTTGTTGGCGTAGAATCTGTTGAGCTAACCGCTGTACACCCTTTCTTGAATCTAATGCTAAACTCTCAATCAATTCATCAGTAACCTCTTCCATGTTATCTACCTTAGTTTTAATCTCTTTAATACTTAAGTTCGATAAATCCATAATTATCTACCTCCTTTATAGTTCAGTAACGAGTAACAAGTAACTACTAATAAACTATCATAAAAGCTTTTACTCATCACCCATAACTTGTTACTTCGCCACTAATCTAATTACTCTGGTGGTAACTCTAAAGTCAGATTACCAAATTTACCATCTCTAAACTCTTTGATGATTATGTCTGAGGTTCGGTCACGATCAATTCTTCCACCTGATTGTAAGCATCCACGCTTTCTACCAATATCAGCTACCAATTCATAGGTATCAGGATTTAGATGATCAAGTTTAAACCTCTCCTCTAACTTCTCTGGAGCAACTTCACTTAGTAATTCAACCAATTTATAAGCAAGCAATTCACTATCAAAGATAGTTTCCTTAATAGCTCCAGCAAGAGCCAATCTAAAACCAACCTGCTCATCTTCAAATTTAGGCCATAAGATACCAGGTGTATCTAACAATTCAAAACCTTTCTTTAACTTAACCCACTGTTGACCTCTAGTAACTCCAGGTCTATTACCAGTTTTAGCACTACTTTTATTACTTAATTGATTAATCAATTGGGACTTACCTACATTAGGAATTCCTACAATCATCATTCTGATATTCCGCTCATTTCTGCCCTTCTCTTTCAAAACTGCAAACTCTTCATTCATTAAATCCCTAGCTAACCTCAAAATTTGAGTTACTCCTTGTCCTGTTAAAGAGTTTACTGCTACTGTAGGAGCAATATTAGAGAAGTACCTCTTCCAACTTTTAGTCTTCTCTGGATCGGCTAAATCAATTTTATTAAGGACTATCACCCGTTTTTGGTCTTTTAAAATCTCATCTATATCAGGATTTCTACTACTGAATGGAATTCTAGCATCTAATAGCTCAATTACTACATCTATTAACTTTAATCTATCTTCAACTTGCCTCTTAGCTCTTACCATATGTCCTGGATACCATTGTATTGACATTAATTCCCCTCCCTAATTAGCCCCATTCTATCTAAAGGCCAAAAAATAACAAATGCTTTTCCTAGTATATTCTTACGAGGAACAAATCCCCAGAATCTACTATCTTCACTATTATTACGATTATCACCTAACATAAAATAATGCCCTTTTGGCACTTTAACCTCAGGAAAATCGGTATAACTTCTCTCTAGTGTATAATCCTCTTCTAAAGGTTTATCATTAATATATACCTGCCCTTCAACTATCTTTACTTCATCACCTGGTAAACCAATTAACCTTTTGATAAATCTACGCTTTGGATTGACTGGCCATTTAAAGACAATTATCTCTTGCCTTTTAGGTTCACGAAATCTATAGATAAATTTATTAGCAAAGATTCTATCACCAGGCTTTAAAGTTGGTAACATCGAACCCGATGGAATATAAAAGGCCTGTACCACAAAAGTAATGATAAAAAATGAAATTAGAAGAGCAACTATTATTGATTGTAAGTACTCTTTAAACAATTCAACTCCACTCCCCTTATTATAAAATAACTAATATTTAAAATTAAGTTTGTGTTTAACTTGTACTTATTACTTATAGATGTGTGAATTTAAAATTAAACTTTATAGAGATAATGCAATACTTTTTAAATCAGCCTAGAGTGTTCAGCTCTTTAAAGGCGAAAAAATTATTGTTTGAACGAAGCAAGTACTCTCAAAAATAATAATAATGGAATCTTTGAAGTAGAACTTCTATATTTCTTAACTCAATAGATGTTAATTGCGGAGTGAGTGGGCTCTACCACGAAGGGTTTGCTTTTTAAACCCGTAGGTTAGACTCGTCGGTTAATTCTTTTCTAGACTGGATTTATCACGAAGGGTTCTAAATATGAACCTGTAGGTTTGCTTACTTTTGGGGCAATGCCAAAAGTAAGGTACCCTTAGGTGCAACCTAAGATTTTGCCTACTTTTTTAAAAAGTATAAGTATCGCAATATACCCATATAGTCTTATATTTAAATTAAATTCTAGATTCACAAATCTATATAATTAATCCTAGATTAATTATATAGGATAGAAAAAAAGGACAAGCTTAAATAGCCAGTCCCTCTTGTAATCTAAGTTAATTAGAATCTCTTTTCTTTTACTTGAGCAGCCTTACCTCTACGTTCTCTTAGGTAATATAATTTAGCTCTATTTACATCTCCACGTCTTACAACTTCAATCTTAGCAATTTTTGGAGAATGTACTGGGAAAACACGTTCAACTCCAACTCCAAAAGAAATCTTTCTTACAGTGAAAGTCTCTCTGATTCCTCCACCTTGCTTTTTAATAACGATTCCTTGGAAAATTTGGATTCTCTCTTTCCCGCCTTCCTGAACCTTCACGTGTACCTTAACAGTATCACCAGAGTTAAATTCAGGGATATCATTCTTTAATTGTTGGCTTTCAATAGTATCAATTATGTTCATTTGTCTTGCCTCCTCTCTCAAAACGTTCTTAAACCCCTTGGGCCAGAGGACCGTCTGTCTTCACACTAGGATATTATAACATAAGAATTTCTAGATTACAAGAAAATTTATTAAATTATAATAAAGCTAAGTTTAAGATTGAGTATTAGCTTAAGCTTAGATTCATCCCCACCAGCTTTCACCTAATAGTCTGTCCAAGATAATGGCTGCAGCACTTCTTACGGATAAGTGGTTATAGTCCCCTCTACCATAAATCGGCTCTAAGATGTATTCTGTGGAGTTCATGACCTCTTTGGTCAAACCCCATCCCGTCCCTAATAAGACTAAATAAGGTTTATCACCACTATGTATCTTCTCTCTTAAAGCTTTATAAGTTATCGTATTAGGATAAGTTCTAGCATCAGTAGTTACCAAGATAGGTTCTTCTCCTTCTATATCCTTGATATCAGCTACAACATCTGCTAATTCCGCCTTAATATCAAGTATACTAAAGGCCTCTTTCCTATCTGGATTATATTCTGCCCCAAAATCACCTGACCAATACTCCTTCATTCTAGCTACTAAGCTCTGTTGTGATTCTAAATGGTTAACAATATAGTATTTATTTACATCATAGGTTTTACTAGAACGGGCAATATCATGTAAGTCAAAGTTGGTAACAGTTGTAGTAATAACTTCCATCCGCTTATTATAAACGGGGTTATGTAATAGTGCTAGATAAAATCTAGGCTCTCCCATCTTACCCCTCCTTCTTCAATTCTTCTTTTATTTCTGTTAATATTTCTTGGTCTTCTAAAGATAACTTAACCTCTTCTAATAGGTCTGCTCTTCTTACTAAAGTCTTCTTTAAAGCCTCTTTTCTTCTCCAACGAGCAATCTTAGCATGGTTACCACTTAACAATATACTGGGTACTTCTAAACCCCTAAACTCCTGTGGTCGAGTATATTGAGGATAATCCAATATCCCGTGATAGAAAGAATCTTCGATATAAGACTCATCACTTCCTAGTACCCCCGATACCATTCTAGAGATAGCATCGACCAAAATCATAGCAGGCAACTCTCCACCTGTTAGAACAAAATCACCTATAGATACCTCATGGGTAACTAGCTCATCTCTCACCCTCTGGTCAACCCCTTCATAATGACCGCATAACAAGACCAACCTTTCCTTCTTAGCAAAGTCCTTTGCCATCTTCTGATTAAAGGTCTTGCCTTGAGGTGTTAAGAAGATAACAGGAACATTTTCACCTATACTCAAATCTTCAATAGCTCTAAAGATAGGTTCTGGTTTCATCACCATTCCTGCTCCACCACCATAAGGGTAGTCATCAGCTTGCTTATGTTTATCAGTGGCATAATCGCGAATATTGATAGTATCTACATTAATCAAATCTCTCTCTTGTGCTTTATTTAAAATACTACTCCCTAAAACACCTTCGAACATTTCAGGAAATAATGTCAAAATCTCAAACTTCATCTAATCACCTTACCTCAATCCCGGTAATAGTTTTACCTCCATCTTCTGTGCATTTAAATCAACATTTAAAATAACATCTTTAATTGCAGGTAATAATAACTCTTCTCCATCATTATTAACTATATAAACATCATTAGCACCAGTCTCTAAAACCTCTTGGATAATTCCTAAATACTCTCCAGCTTCAGTATAGACCTCTACCCCTATAATCTCATCTACATAATAATTATCTTCTTCTAACTCCATCTTCTCTTCTTCAGCTATCTGAACTAAATAGCCTTTATGGTCAATAGCTTCAGAAATTCCATCAAAACCTTCAAACTTTAAAATAATAAACTGTTTATGATACCAGACATCTTCTATATAAACCTCTTTTTTGATCCTATTCTTAACTAAATAGACGCTATCTAATAATTCAAACCTCTCAGGAAAATCAGTTAAAGGCTTAACTCTAACTTCTCCTTTATTTCCCTGATGGCGAATAATCTCTCCTATAGTGATTAATTTCTCAGTCATAGACTCACCTCCATTTATTATATCCTATTAATAGATATAGATTAAAGTATTTATAAGAAAAATCAGCAAAAGGCTAGAGATTTACTCTAGCCTTTTATCAAATAAGTCGATTTTTAAAATCAATCTATAATTTTTACTAAAACTTGTTTATCAATTTTAGTTGCTGCAGCACCAATGACAGTTCTAATAGCTTTGGCAACTCTTCCACTTTTACCAATCACTTTACCCATATCATCGTCGGCAACCTTTAGTTCTAAGATTATAGATTGACCCTCTTCTTTTTGATTTATTAGAATCTCTTCAGGATTGTCCACAATATGTTTAACGATTGTTCGCAATACCTCTTTCAAAAAGAGCACCTCCAAAGCTGAACTTTAAGTTAAACTTATTTTCTCTTCATTTCGTCAAACTTTTTCATGATCCCTTGACGACTTAAAATATTTCTTACAGTATCAGAAGGTTGTGCTCCATTGCTTAACCAATTTAGTGCAGCCTCTTCATTAACTTTAACTGTTTCTGGATCAGTTGTAGGGTTGTAGTATCCAAGCTCTTCGATAAATCTTCCATCTCTAGGCTTACGAGAATCAGCAACAACTAATCTATAAAAAGGATTTCTTTTAGAACCCATTCTTTTTAATCTAATTTTAACTGCCATTATACTTCACCTCCTTTAATTTAATAATTTATATGAAATTTGTGAATAACTATTAATTAAATTACTCACACTTATTATTATTTTACATAAAAGGTAGCTTAAACTTACCTTTCATCTTGCCTGAACCTAGCCCCTTACTCATCTCACCCATCTGTCTCATCATCTTTCTAGTCTGTTGGAACTGCTTTAATAAACGATTAACATCTTGGACTGTTGTTCCACTTCCATTAGCAATTCTACGGCGACGACTACCTTTAATTAATTCAGGGTTGCGACGTTCTTCTATTGTCATAGAATTAATAATCGCTTCAATTTTATCTAACTCTCTTTCATCAACTTGAATTCCTTTTAGTTGTTTGCCAACACCAGGAATCATACCTAATATCTCATCAAGAGGTCCCATATTCCTTACCTGTTTCATCTGATCTAAGAAATCCTCAAAGGTAAACTCTTGTTTTCTTAACTTCTCCTCTAATTCTCTAGCCTTCTTCTCGTCAAATTGAGCTTCAGCCTTCTCAATTAGAGTTAAAACATCACCCATCCCCAAAATTCTAGAGGCCATACGATCTGGATAAAAAGGTCTTAAGTCTTCTAATTTCTCTCCAAAACCTCCAAATTTAATCGGCTTTCCTGTTACTGAACTAATAGATAAGGCAGCACCACCACGGGCGTCACCATCCAATTTAGTTAAAACAACACCATCAATACCTAAAGCCTCATCAAAGTTTTTAGCAACATTAACAGCATCTTGCCCAGTCATAGAATCTACAACCAACAATATTTCATGGGGTTTTACAGCCTTCTTAACATTCTTTAGTTCATCCATTAAAGCTTCATCTATATGCAAACGTCCAGCGGTATCAACAATCACTACATCATTATTATTTGATTCAGCATGGCTAATTGCAGCTTTAGCAATATCAACAGGGTCTTGCTTATCCCCCATAGTGAATACTGGCTGTTCTACTTTCTCACCTAATACTTGTAACTGCTTGATTGCAGCTGGTCGATAGATATCGGCAGCTACTAGCAGAGGATTCTTTCCTTGAGACTTTAACAATTTAGCTAGTTTACCAACAGTGGTCGTCTTACCAGCACCTTGCAAACCAGCCATCATAATAATTGTTGGAGGATTAGAAGCAAAAGTTATCTTACTTTGAGTTCCTCCCATCAACTCTGTTAACTCTTCATTAACTATCTTAATTACCTGTTGAGCTGGAGTCAAACTAGTTAATACTTCATGCCCTACAGCCCTCTCTTCAATCTTTTTAATAAACTTTTTAACGACCTTAAAGTTTACATCAGCCTCTAATAAAGCTAGTTTTACTTCCCTTAAAGCTGTCTTAACATCCTTTTCTGATAACTTACCTTTTCCTTTTAATTTATTAAACGCTCCTTGTAGCTTATCTGCTAATCCTTCAAAAATCACATCAATTCCCCCTCTTGGTAGGCTTGCAATCTAGCCAAAACATCTTTTAACTCTCTTACATCATCTTCTTCCAATCTGGGTTCTATATTATCTACTATGTTATTTAATTTATCAAGTTCATCTCGAATACTATCATAATATTTAAGTAACTGTAATTTTCCTTCATAGTCCTCTAAAGACTCTTCTGAACGCTTTAAATTATCATAAACCGCTTGGCGACTGATTCCTTGTTGCTCAGCTATCTCACCTAAAGATAAATCATGGTGATAATATAATCTAATGAACTCCTGCTGCCTTTCAGTCAAAAGTGGTGCATAAAAACTGAATAATCTGGCCACTCTAACAACCTTATCTATATTTAACAACAAAATCACCTTCATTTACTGTTAAGGAATTTACCTTTACAGATGATAATATAACATATGGATAGTATATTGTCAAGAAGAAATAAATTTTAAAATCCAATTCTCACTTAATTATATCTTCAATAGCATCTAACAGATGGAGAGAAAGAATCTTACTAGTTACTTTCTTACTGGCTAAATAGTGCTTCAATAAATGATTCTGCTTCAAAGTCTTGTAAATCTTCAGCAGATTCTCCAACACCAATTAATTTGATAGGAATTCCTAATTCCTCTTTGATTGCAATCACAACTCCACCTTTAGCTGTCCCATCTAATTTAGTTAGAGCTATACCATCTACTGCTACTGCATCATTGAATAATTTAGCTTGATTAACTGCATTTTGACCAGTAGTTGCATCTAATACTAATAATACCTCTACCTTCATCTCTCCAGCTTCACGAGTGATTACTCTCTTAACCTTCTCTAACTCTTGCATCAAGTTAGATTGAGTATGTAATCTACCAGCAGTATCAACAATCAATAAATCTACACCTCTAGACTTGGCTGCCTGCACAGCATCATAGGCTACAGCTGCTGAATCTGCCCCTTCTTGATGAGCAATAATATCTACCCCCACTCGAGAACTCCAAACCTTTAATTGATCAATAGCAGCAGCTCTAAAGGTATCTCCAGCCCCCAATAAGACCTTCATACCTGCCTCTTTTGTTCTCTGAGCTATCTTACCAATAGTTGTAGTCTTTCCAGCACCATTTACTCCTACTACCATTAGGATTGTAGGTTGCTCACTCTCTTCTTTTTCTTCACCTTTGCTTAATATCTCAACTAATTGATCCTTAAATAACTCAGTCAAATCTTTAGGCTCTTTTATCTTCTCCTCTTTAGCTCTTTCTCTTAAGTCATCTACCAAGTTCATTGTAGTATGTACACCAACATCTGCCTGAATTAAGATTTCCTCTAACTCTTCAAATAATTCTTCATCAATACTAGTAAATTTGCTAAAAAGGTTCTCTACCTGTACCACAAAACCATTTCTAGTCTTACTTAACCCTTTCTTTAACCTACCAAAGAAACCCACCTTCTCTTCTTGTTGGGGCTCTTCTACTTCATTCTCAACTATCTTAGCTTCAACTTCTTCTTTCTTATCATTAATTTCGTCTGTAATCTCTAGCTCTTGAACCTTCTCTTCCTCTTCTTTAAGCTGATCAAGTTCTTCAACTTTAGTAACCTCTTGTAGCTCCTCTTCTTTCTTATCCTTTCTTTTAGCAAACCCAAAAATCTTCTTTAACATAATCTTCCTCCTTATTACTTCAATTCCAATGGTTTACATAAATCTGTATACTCTTGAGCAATTCCAAAACGCCTTTTTCTAATCTCTGCCTCTTCTTCTGGAGTTTGAGCATTATAGTAGTTTTGACCCACCTCTTCATATTCATCGGCTAACTTAGCCACCTCTTCTCTTAACTCAATTACAGTAGCACCCTTAATGACCCCATCCTTATCATGACCGATAGCTATTACTGGTCTTCCCCAACTTCCTGGTCCAGCCATAGCATCACCCATATGCATTACTCCAGTTCCACCAGGATGAGTATGTACAATTGCAATATTATGAGGAATGATATCTGTATAAGCCTCTTTTAAAGAAATGCCTGAAATATCAGTATAACTAGAAGCTAACATCCTAGAAGGAACATAACCCATACCACCAACAACTATCTCTCCTTTTTGGATAATATGACCATCGATAATCTCTCCAATTGCTGCAACTTCCCTTCCTTGCTCTACTTCAATAGATTTGTCAACCAAGCGCTTGGCAAACTCTTTGTCGATGGAATTAACTTTAATTGCTGGTATCTGCCACTCTTTTTCTGGAACCTGGACTAAAGAAATCTCACCTTCTGGAATATCTACTTGCTCTAACTCTTTGCAGATATCCAAATAGTTCAATTGTAAATTGAAGGACTCCCTTAAAATCTCTCTCTCTTCCTCCATAGTCTTAGCTGTCAATCTATGTAATTGAATATCTTCAGATTCAGTAGACAGATCAAAATATTCCTTCTTAGGATAAATCAATCCTACTCCAGCTGCTTTGCCCATCTTGACTCCAATACTAATCAGTGGAATATTGAAGATATCAAGACCACCTGTACCTACAATAATACCAGTCTTACCAGGATTTGTGGTAATAACCACTGCATTTTCAGGTAACTGATTGATAATCTCCAATAGAGACTCTCCATCAGTCTTAGCAATCTTAGATAACATCTGCCGATAAGGTAGACCAGATATTCCACCATTAACTATTTCAGTCATTGAATCGATATATCCTTCTTGATTAATAAATCCTATCGCTCCTGCTGAACGACCTTGACTTAAATGATTACTTCTTTCAACCAATCTATCTACTATAAAAGTTGCTATTCCTTTAACTTTCATTATAAGCCCTCCTTTTAGAACCTATTTTCCCTATTTATCTAATACAATATACTAAGTACTGATAGAAAAATAACTAGTAACCAGGTGACTAAAAAATTCTACTCGTTACCCATCACGTATCACTGAGTACTCTAAATTACTTTTCATACTCTCCAACTTCATCTACCTTCAATGATAATAGTTGTGAGACTCCAGACTCTTGCATAGTAACCCCATATAAGGCATTGGCTGCTGCCATGGTCCCCTTTCTATGAGTAATAACAATAAATTGGGCAATCTTTGATAACTGATTTAAATAGTTAGCAAATCTATCTACATTAGCATCATCTAAAGGAGCATCAAGCTCATCTAAGACATAAAATGGACTTGGATTGACCTTTAAAAGTGAGAAGATTAATGCTGTTGCTGTCAACGCCTTCTCTCCACCAGACATCAATGACAGCTTCTGCAACTTCTTACCTGGTGGCTGAGCATTAATTTCAATTCCTGTTTCTAGAAGATTATCTTCATCCTCTAGTGCTAGTTGAGCCTGACCACCTTCAAACAAGTCTGTAAATATCTTCTCAAACTCTGCTTTTACTTGATTAAAGGTCTCTAAGAACTTTTCTTTCATCTCATCTTCTATCTCTTTGATTACCTCTTCTAAAGATTCTTTAGATTCAACCAAATCTTGATGCTGTTCTTGCAAGAAGTTAAATCTCTTACTAAGAGTTTCATACTCTTCAATCGCCCCTAAATTAACAGGCTCTAACCTCTTCATAGACCTCTTTAGACTGTTGATTTCCCTTTCAACCTTCTTATGGTCAGCTATCTTCTTAATATCTGCACTTGCCTGCTCAATACTAAGTTCATACTCTTCTTGTAACTTACTTTGAATATTTTCTAATTTAACCTGTAACTGTGCTACATCAATCTCAACCTTATTATACTCTTTTTGTAACCTTTCATATCTAGCTCTAATATCTTTAGATTCCTGTTGATATGATTTAATCTTATCTTTAATCTCTGAAATCTCTATCCTAAACTCATCAAGAAGATTTTTTAATCTAACAACCTCTTTACTCATCTCTTCCTTCTCTTTCTCTAGCTCTTGCTTTCTAAAAATAAGTTGTCTATCCTTATCTCCTAATCGATTAATCTCTTCTTTTTTACTATTAATCTCATCTTTGGCATAGGCTATTGCCCTCTCTTTAGATGCTAACTCTTCAGATAAACTACCTCTTTCTTGTTTTAAAGCAGCTATAGTTACCTTTAATTCTGTACTCTCATTTGTGTATAAATCTTTCTTCTCTTCTAACTTTTTTATCTCTGCTTCTAACTCTATAACCTTCTCCTTAATACTAGAATCATCATTATTTAACCTACTTAATGCTTGAGATAACTCTTTACTTTCAGACTCTACCCTGAGAATCTCTTGATTAATCCTCTTGATATTAGAGTCTTTATCAGCTAGCTCACTTCTTAATCGCTCCACCTCTTTGTTAGTCTGTTGATAATCCTTTAAATAATTGGCCTCTTCAAGCTCTAGTTGATGAATCCTATCTTCTAACTTAACTAATCTATCCTCAGATTCAACTAAACTCTCTTTTACCTTTAGACCTAATTCTTCTCTTTCTTTTAATTGGGTAGCCAACTTTTTAACTTCACTAGATAAAACTCCAATCTCTCTAGAACGCCCTAACAGGTTATTATTTTGATTCCTACTTCCTCCAGTCATAGCTCCTCCAGGGTTAACCACATCGCCACCTAAGGTTACCACCTTTACCCTCTTATCAGCAACCCTAGATATTTTAACAGCAGCATCAATATCCCTGGCAATAACTACCCTACCAAGGAGATTCTCAATAACATTTCTATATTTAGAATCATAACTGATTAAATCTTTAGCAACACCAATAGCTCCCTCTACATTTAAAGCAGAAAGTTCCTGTTGATTTAAAGAACGAGAAGATATTAGATTAAGAGGAAGAAAGGTAGCTCGTCCACCTTTACTTGTCTTTAAATATTCAATTGCTTCCTTTGCAACTTGGTCGTCCTCTACAACTACATTCTGTAAAGTACTACCTAAAGAGACTTCAATAGCCGTTTCATACTCTTGGGGTGTATTGATTAATTCTGCTATTACCCCACAAACACCTTCTATCTGAGCACTCTCTTCGATATATTTAAATAAATTTTTGACCCCTCTATAATAGCCTTCATAGTTCTCTTCCATCCCTTCAAGAACCTTTAATCTTGAACGCTTAGTATTTAAACTATCCTTTATTTCTTCATACTCATCCCTTAAAGAGCTTAAATGGCTTTGGAGCTGATTATTATTAGACTTCTCTCTGTTATGTTTACTATGGTAATCATTGATTCTATCTTTAATCTCTTCTAGCCTACTCTTTTTGTTTTCCATCTTTTCCAATGCTTTATCAACTTCTATATTTAAGGACTCTTTTAGCTCTTCTAAAGCAGCTATATCCTCTTGATAACGTTTAATATCTCTACTTGCTGTCTCTAACTGATGTTGCTGTCTATTGATTTTTGTAATCTGATTTAATTGATTATCTTGAAAACTCTTCTTAACCTTAAATTTCTCCTCTAATTGTTTAGATAAATTATCCAACCCCCTATTCTTCTCATCCAACAATAAGGACTTTTCCTTAATCTTCTCTACTAACTCTATCTCTTTATCATCTTTTTTAGAGATCTCTTCTTTATTTAAGGTAATCCTATCCTCTAAACGACTAATTTCATTTTCTAATCTATTCTTCTGCTCTAAAATATTATTCTGCTGCTGTTTAGCCAAATTTAATTTATTTTCAATCCGCTCTACACTACTTTTAGCCTCAAAAATATTATCCTTTTGCTGATCTGAATCTACTGTTAACTCCTCTAAACGCTCCTTCTCTTTATCTATTCTTAAGTCATATTCACTAACTGCTGACTTGGCTTCTGTTAATTGATAAGAGAGTCTCTGCTTACTAGTAATATCTTGGTCAAGCTTCTCCTCTAATTCAAGGTACATGTTAGCCAATAAATTAACCTCTAACTCTTTTAACTCACTTCTATATTCTTGATATTCTCTGGCTTTTTTCGACTCCTTCTCTAAGGGCTCTACTTGCCTTTGAATTTCATGAATGATATCCTTAATTCTCTGTAATTTCTGTTCTGTACTATCTAATTTCTTTTTAGCCTCTTCTTTACGACTCTTGTGTTTACTGATTCCAGCAGCCTCTTCAAAAAGCTCCCTTCTATCTACAGAGTTTTCACTTAAAATAGCTTCAACCTTACCTTGTCCAATTATTGAATAAGCATCCTTACCTATCCCTGTATCCATAAATAACTCTTTAATTTCCTTTAATCGGCAACTATTATTATTGATTAAGTAATCACTCTCTCCACTACGAGTTACTCTTCTACCAACAGTTACCTCTTTATAGTCTATTGGTAAAGCACCATCTCGATTATCAAGGGTTAAGGTAACCTCTGCTAAACCTAAAGCTCTTCTTTTACCACTGCCTGCAAAGATAACATCCTCCATCTTGCCGCCTCTTAAGGTTTTAGCACTCTGCTCCCCTAACACCCAGCGGATAGCATCAGAAATATTACTCTTCCCACTCCCATTAGGACCTATAATCCCTGTAATGGCAGGTTCAAAATCTACCTTTACTCTATCAGCAAAGGACTTAAATCCTTTAATTGTTATACTCTTAAGAAACACAACCTTCCTCCTTTCTTGCAAAAAGACTTATAAAATCTATTTTATAAACTTAAATTTGTTTTTATAGTATAGATATTGCGATACTTTAGTAACTAGTGACAGGTGACGAGTAACAAGTAAATAAATTAACTTATCATCTGTTACTCATTACTATCGTTTTATAACCATAAAATCTAACTTTGAATTCACACATCTATATTGGGGCTATAAAAATCGAAATATATATTTTAGCTTTGATATAGACTCAAATTTTATTTTAACACAAATATATCAAAAAATAAACAAAACTATAACCCCCATCTTAATACTATCAGGGGTTATAGTCTTTATTGAATATTCATTTTAATTATCTTGGCTCAACAATGAACTTAATAGCAGTTCTTTCTTGCCCATCAATCTCAATCTCAGAAAAAGCAGGAATTGCAACTAAATCTACACCATTTGGTGCTATAAATCCTCTTACAATAGCAATAGCCTTCACAGCTTGATTTATAGCTCCAGCCCCAACACCCTGTAACTCTGCTCTACCTTCTTCACGGATTACAGCAGCTAACGCTCCAGCCACAGACTTAGGTTTTGAAGTTGATGATACTTTTAATATTTCCATATTATTTCCTCCCTTAATTTAGCCTATTAATTATTTCTTATATTCATGTATAGTAAGTTAGCTGCTATATTATGACTAGTTTAGAAAATAAATTTTATTTTAATATTACCTCTAGCTAAAGTATCATCATCCTTGATAATTATCTCTTGAAGTTGATATCTATTATATAAGTAATCTAAATTACTATTTCTCTGCCCTCTCAGATTAGAGACATCTTTAGAGTTAACCGTTAATTCCAGCTTATCTATGGCTCTTCCTCTAATTTGACTTTCAATTTTATTTAATAGTAGCCTAGACTCTACTAATTGTCTAAAGGAAGGATGGAAAGGTCCTGCCAGAACCTCTTTAGCATTAACACCTTCAGAAGGTTGCAATCCTACTCTAATCACATTAATCCCAGCCCTTTTAAATTTCTCCAATAGCTCAGCACTGATATCAACTGCCTCTTCTAATGATAAGGGCTGATATCTACCTGATTTATAGAGTTCTGCAAGTTCAGTATTCTTAATGACCAATGTAGGATATATCCGTACAAAATCTGGACTAAGCTCAATAACCTCTGTTCCTGTATCCAAATCTGAAGTTCTTGTGCTATTAGGTAAGCCTGGCATGACCTGTAACCCTAGTTTGAAGTTATAGTTCTTGATTAAAGAGACTGCCTTCTTAACATCTTCTCTACTATGCCCCCTGTTTGAAGCAGATAATACATTATCATCTAGAGATTGAACTCCTAGTTCAATAGTACCTACACCATACTCCTGTAGCCTCTCCAATATCTCTTCATCTATATAATCAGGTCGAGTAGATAGTCTAATGCCAGTAATAACCTCTTTATCCAAGATCATTTTGGCAGCAGAAAGTAATTCCAGCTGATATCTAGGGTCAATTCCTGTAAAACTACCTCCATAAAAGGCAACTTCTATTCTTTTAGCTGATTTAGGAATTGTACTTAAATAATCCTCAATCTTATCTAAGACTTCCTCTTTACTTAAATCATTTCTAACACCTGTAATCTCTCGTTGATTACAGAAGACACAGTCATGAGGACAGCCCAAATGGGGAACGAAGATTGGAATAATATAATTACTCTTGCTCATTTTCCTTTACCTGCCTAGCGATCTCTTTAAGTTCATCAATTTCATTCTTATTTAAAAACCTATATGTACCCAGTTTCAAATCTTCATCTAAGGATAAAGGCCCCATTTTAATCCTTTTTAGTTCTAACACTGGATGCCCTACCGACTTAAGCATTCTCTTAACCTGATGCTTTCTTCCTTCATAAATCTCTAAAGATACTATAGATTTATTATTAAATTCTACAACCCTTTCTGCCTTAGCAGGTGCAGTCCAACCATCACTTAATTGTACTCCGCGCTCTAGAGCCTTTAATTTGGCATCATTGGGTACTCCATCAACAGTAGCCAGATACTTCTTACTTACTTGATGGCTAGGATGGGTTAAGGCATATGCAACCTCCCCATCATTAGTTAATAATAATAGCCCCTCAGTATCATAGTCCAATCTCCCTACTGGATATACTCTCTCTCTTACCTTAACTAAATCTACCACTGTTCTTCTTCCCTTAGGATCACTTACTGTCGTAACACATTCCTTCGGTTTATTTAATAAGATATAGACCAATTTCTCTTTTTTAATCTTTTTATCATTTACTTCAATCTCATCTTGCTGTGGGTTAACCTTAAACCCTAATTCTTTTACTACATTACCATTAACCTTAACCTTACCTTGCTCTATTAACTTTTCACTCTGTCGTCTTGATGCCACTCCTGCTCTAGCCATTACTTTTTGTAATCTCTCCATTGACTAACACCTCAATTTATTTATTTATTACTATAATTATTCTTATTCTAGTATAATAATAAATCTCCTTGTTAAAAATAAATTTGGATTCTAGCTGATAACTTCTTCCAAAAATTATTGACTGCAGAATCTTCAACATAACGATCAGAGATTAAATCTATCCTATCCAATAAATTATCATCTTCATCATATAAAGCAATATTGCCTAACTTCTCACCCTTCTTTATTGGCAAGGTAATATCATCCTTAACATTGATTACTTTTTTAATCTTAGTACTAGTACCTTTAGGAAGCACATAGTTAAACTCTTTGGCTGATTTTAACTTTACATCTTGCTCATCAATAGATATTTGATGAATCTCTTCCCCCTTAGCAATTACTTCTACCTTGCGATAATGGTTGAAACCATAGTTTAATAATGCTAAAGATTCATTCCACATAGCCCCACTCTTTAAGACTACACTAACTAATTGTTGACCATCTTTGGTAGCAGAAGATACCAAACACCTTCCAGCAGCTCTAGTATAACCAGTTTTAACACCATTAACTATATCAGAACGAGTTAGTAATTTATTAGTATTTGTTAAGATTCTATCCCAGCTATGACCAGGCCACTCAATTCTCTTTTTTTGTGTTGAAACAATCTTAGCAAATAGAGGATTTTGTAATGCATAACGGGCTATTTGTGCTAAATCATAGGCTGTTGTTAAATGACCTTCTTGTGGTAAACCATTAGGATTCTTAAAGGTTGTATGTAATGCTCCTACTTCTCTTGCTTTAAGATTCATTAAATTTGCAAAATTTTCTACAGAACCACCAATATGCTCAGCAATTGCTACAGCTGCATCATTACCTGATTTTAATAAGAGACCATAGACCATCTCTTCTAAAGTTAGTGTCTCATCAGGAACTAAATAGATAGAAGATCCACCTTCATAAGCTGCTCTTTTACTAGCAGTTACTTTATCAGATAGATTACCATTCTCTATTGCCAAGATCCCAGTCATGATCTTAGTCGTACTTGCAGGAGCACGTCGTTCATGGATGTTCTTCTTATAAAGTATCTGACCAGTCTCTACATCAATTAAGATAGCTGCTTGTGCTGAAACTTGAGGATATGCCAAAACAGTTGCATTTATTGTCAATATCAAACTACATATAATTGTTAATGCTATTAAATATTTTTTAATCATGATTACACCTCCAAAAAATTCAAAGGAAAAGTGAAGGTTACCCTTCACTTTGAATCTTTTATACACTAATCTCCACATTTGTCTTATCTTCCTTCTTGTTCTTATCATTCTGCTTACTAAGACCTTTAAGGTGATCTAATAATTCTGGTGCTAAATTCACTAATCTTTCAACAACGGCATTATTGTTTACTGGTAATAATCTAACTTGCCCTTCACTAACTACTAAAAATGCTATAGGCTGTAACATTACTCCAGCCCCACTACCTCCACCAAAATTTGTACCTTTAGAAGATTCTTTTTTCTCTTCACCATCATTCTCTTTTAATAGGTACTCAGCACCACCAGCTGCAAAGCCAAAATTGACCTTTGAAACAGGGATTATTACACTTCCATCCTTGGTCTCTACTGGATCTCCTACAATAGTATTTACATCAACCATACCTTTTATATTTTCCATTGCGGTTGACATTATATTTTCAATTGGATGGTCGCCCATTTTTTTGACCCCTCCTTTTAAGTTGAGAGAAAAGTATTTTTAGTCCTATACGTATAATATCTCCTAATTTAAATTTAAATATACCCTCAAACTCCATCTTAAAGTTTAGTGGTGAATTGAAGATAGGGTTGACTTCAACTATTGGGGTATCATTAAATTTTATGTAATATTGCAAAAAACTCATAGCCAAACTCTTAATACTCCAAAATAAGCCTGTTAATCCCCCAGTATAAGCTTGATTACTTAATGCAAAATTAGTCTTCCATGAAAAGAGATCACAACTATCGATTATTGAAAAGACATCCTCTGCATTACTTCCTACATTCTTGACTGTTTTGAAAAATTTAACTATATGTTTTATATCACCTTTATTACTTTCTCCTTTTTCTAACCTCTCTATTACCCTAATATCCTTCTTTAGCTTATCACTTACCTTACCCTCAAATTGTAGAGTAGAAAAAGAGAATCTCTGTTCAATCTCTAAATATTTAAATTTAAATCTATATCTTGAAAATGATAACTGTAATTTAATTACTAAATCATCACCCTCTTTTCTACATTCAAATCTAACTATAAAGTCTATCTTAAAGATTTTTAAAAAAATCAAAAATAAGAGGATTGAAATTAACGTTAACATAATAACCCCCTTTCAACCTATAATAATTATCTTATCCATAGCTTCTAATAGTATACTAACTTTATTAATTTGCTAATATTTCTAAGCTCCTATCTATTATCTAAACAATAAATCTACATTTTCATTATTCCTGTTAGAATAATATAAAATACAGACTGACCAAAATTTATAATTTTATCTTTAAATAGTAAAAGCGACTGAGATATCTCAGTCGCTTTTATTTAAACCTATATTAAGTTATATCTTAAAAATTTCGATTAGTTCTTGTAATTCCTGAAAGGAGTAGATTATATCTTTAGACATTTGCGTTATATCCTGAGATGTCTTCATTAATTTATTACTATTTATATCCAAATTTTGAGCTATGGCAAAAGTTTGTAATATCTGCTCTGAAGTACTCTCTATAGAATAATCAATTCCTTTAAAGACTTCTCCTGTCTCTTTAACTAAATACCTTATCTTCTCTGTAGCTTTAGCAAGCTGTCTAATCTCACCTGCCCTAGCAGCTCCAATAGCTGCATTTAAAGCCAATAAATTTGTCTACCCTGCTACATTATTAATCATCTCAACAATCTGACTAATTTCTCTAGAATTATTCTCTAAATTATTAATCTCTCTTACCGCTTCTATCACCACTCTATTAATATCTTCAATATTATTGATAGTCTCTTCTATGTTCTCATTACCTGTTTTTACCTTAGAATCAACATTATCTGCAAGATTACTTAGCTTCTGACTACCAATAGAGCAATACCTGTTGATATCTCTTCTATAAATCGATTACTAGCTTCTATAGTTGTATTCCCTTCTTCTGCTGAAGTTGCTAACTCTTGACTATAAGCAGATAACCTTTCAATTGAGATTAGCAGTTTATTAACCATATTCCTAATACTAGTAGCCATCTCATTAAGAGCATCTGAAAGTTCTCCAATCTCATCACCACTCTTAACTTCCAAATTATTTAGATTCAAACTCCCCTTGGCAACTTCCTTAGCAAAATTGAATGAATCTGTTATCGGATTTTAAATTTTAGCTGCCATAAAATAAGCTAATATATTAGACATAATAATACCTATAATTATAACCCAGATTATCACTTCTCTTAAATCTTTAATACTTTAATAAATTTCGAAGTTAGGTGCTAAAACTACTAAAGTCCAACCATTAGAGAGATACGAGAATGTTAGTAACTTATCTACCCCTTCAAATTTAATCTTAACAGTCTCTTCACTCTTTTTAGCTATTTTATCAATTATGTACTTATATTCACCATCATTTAAAGTAGACAAGTTATCCTCATTTGTCAATTCAGGATGGATTAAAAAATTATATTTATCATCTAATAAGAAAGAATATCCATTTTCATAAACCTTAATCCCATTTATCACTTCTTCAAAATATTTAAAGTCTATATCTATTCCTACCACCCCAATTAAAGTCTCATCTTGATAGATTGGCTTTACATAAGATATCATCTTTTGAGCCAAATCTGGTTTACATAAAGCTCAAGCCAAATCTCCTTATTTGCATCTATAGGTTCATAATACCAACCCATCTCTTCATTATCCCTTGTAAACTCATCAATCCTCCCCAAAAACTACTTCTTAAACTCTCCTCCTTCCTCAGCATACCAAGCACTATACATTCCACCAGTCAATTCTGGATTTAAGTAAAGATAGGAGGAGATTATTGCTCCATTCTCTTATCCAATCTTCTTTACTATCGGCTCTATAGTACTTTGATATCTTTCTAAATAACTAGAATCAGCTCTCATCTCATCTAACTTAAATAGTGCTAATGATGTAATCGCTAAATTCTCTACAGAGCTCTTTACTGTTTCCATAGTTTTTGAAAACTGATTTCCATAACTTTTACCCATCAAATATAAGCTCTGTCTAGCCTTTTGCTCTATAGCTTTTTTACTTTCAATTATATTTACTGTCCCAACTATAGCTATTAAAAGAATCGAAGATAATATAATCATAATAGTAAGTTTACTTCTAATAGTGTTGAATTTCATTAGCACAACTCCTTTTTATTTATTCTTAGCAATATCCATAATCAAATAAATATTATATTAGCTATTTATTTAGAAAACCCTCTTCTATAATTTTTCACCATCTTATAACAAAAAACCAGGTACTTTAAAGTACCTGGTTTTTACAATTATACTTTAATTAGATTTTAAATTTCTTTATCTATCTATTCATCATATAGCTCTGTAAATTCTTGAGCTGGTGGTAGCTCATCTAGGCTATTCATACCCATATACTGTAAGAATTCATCTGTAGTTCCATAAAGAATTGGGTTTCCTATAGTGTCCTTTCTCCCTTGCTCTTCTATTAAACCTCGCTTCTGTAAAGTCTTTAAAGCCTTCTCAACATTAACCCCTCTAATATCTTCAATCTCTGCTCTAGTTGCAGGTTGTTTATAAGCTATAATTGCTAAAGTCTCTAAAGCAGCTTGGCTTAAAGTATTATTCATCTCTGGTTTATGTAATTCCTTGATAAAGGGAAGAAACTCTGCTTTGGTCTGTAGCTGATAACCATTACTAACCTGTACCAACTCAATCCCTTTATCTCCCCGAGTATATTCTGCTTCAAGAAGTTCTAAAGCATCTTTGATATCTTTAACCCCAATATCTAGGACCTCTTTAATAACCTTTATGGGCAAAGGATCTGTTGCCATAAATAATAATGCTTCTATCGCAGCCTTTACTTCAACTTTACTTAGCACCGACCACCACTCCCCAAACGGTAAATCTTAATCTCATCAAAATTATTATCCTGTTTAATCTTAACCTCATTAATTTTAATCAACTCTAGCAATGCCATAAAAGTAACAACTATCTCTAATCTAGAGCTAAACTGAGAGAACAAGTCCATAAAGCTGATTTCATCACCAACTGCAACTAATCTTTGCATAATATAGCCTTGCTGCTCTTTAATGGTAATCTCTTCTGCTTTTAATTTATCTAAAGTATCTACCTGCTCTTCTTCTTTCTTATCACTCTTTTTAGTCTTCTTCTTCAATGCTTTATGAAAAGCAGAAATGAATTGATCTATAGTAACCCCCTCTAAGGGATTGGACTTTTCAAACTCTAAGCCACTTAACAAAGGGGCTACATTACGAGTATATGACTTTCTCTGTTCCTGTTCAAATTCTTGTAGCTGTAAGGCTAACTGTTTATACTTCTTATACTCTAATAGCTTCTCTACCAACTCTTGGCGAGGGTCTACTTCTTCCTCATTATCATTCTTCTCTTTAGGTAATAAGGTCTGGGCTTTTATCTCCATTAGTTGTGCTGCCATAATTAGAAATTCACTGGCCACATCTAAATCTAGCTTCTGCATATTAGCAATGTAATCTAAATACTGGCGGGTAACTTCTGCAATAGGAATATCATAAATTTCTACTTTATTCTTCTTCAATAAATGCATCAATAGATCGATAGGACCTTGAAAAGCATCAATCTTTACTTCATAGCCCATACTTTCACCTCTAACTCTATCTTAGATTCATAGCACCTCTAACTTCATTTAATGTCTTTTTAGCTATAGCTCTAGCTTTTTTAGCACCTTCAGCTAAAATCTCATCAATGATTTCAGGATTCTCCTCTAACTCTCTTCTCTTCTGATGGATTTCAGATAAGTAGTCTATAATTGAATTTGATAGTATCTTCTTACAGTCCATACAGCCTAAAGTAGCATTACGGCACCCCCCTGCTACCTCTTCAACTCTATCTTTGCTAAATAACTTATGATAAGAATAAACTGAACAAACCTCAGGATTACCAGGGTCTTTTAACCTGATTCTTTGTGGGTCTGTCACCATACTCTTAACCTTTCTTTCAATCTCTTCAGGGCTATCAGCCAAATAAATAGAGTTACCATAACTCTTACTCATCTTACGACCATCTAAACCTAATAATTTAGTAACCTCACCTAATTTAGCCTCAGGCTCTGGGAAGGTCTCACCATATAAGTGATTAAATCTTCGAGCAAGCTCCCTTGTAATCTCAATATGTGGTAATTGATCTTCACCAACTGGTACTGTAGTACCTTTAAAGACTAAGATATCAGCAGCCTGTAGTACTGGATACTCTAAAAGACCAAAAGGTATAGAGTCCTTTACTCCCAACTCTTGAACCTGCTCTTTATAAGTTGGATTTCTCTCTAAACGTGACACTGATACAATCATTGACAATAATAAGTTCAGTTCAGCAATCTCTGGAACATGGGATTGCACAAAGATAATGCTTCTTTCAGGGTCAATTCCTGCAGCAATCCAATTAATTACCTGATCTCTGATATTCTCTTGTAGCTCGGAAGTATCTTCATATTTAGTTGTTAATGCATGCCAGTCAGCAACCTCAAAGATACAGTTATATTCATCTTGGAGCTGCTTCCAGTTATCAAGCACTCCAACTAAATGACCCAAATGTAACTTTCCAGTGGAACGCATCCCACTTAATATTGTTCCTTTCTTCGACATAACAAATCCTCCCTTTTTTAAATTCAGTAATGAGTAACTAGTGACAAGTAACAAGTAAGAGACTAATAATAATCATTATCAAATCTCTTCACTCTATCACATCAATCCTACCAATTTAAAGATTCCTATGCGTAAAACATTTATAGCAGGACCTAATATTACTCCAATTCCATCGGTAAAGAGTAAGAATAATAAAATAAAAGGCCCATAAGCTTCTAAATTATAGATAACATTATTCATACTAGCTGGCAACAATCCAGCCAATATCTTAGAACCATCTAAAGGTGGTACTGGCAATAAATTAAAGACAGCCAATCCTAAATTCAGATAAATTCCTGTTATAAATAGAGTATTAACGATCCTTGGATCTAGCAGACTGTAAAAAAAGTCACCAACAAATCTATATAAGAAAGCAAAGATTATAGCTAGTGTTATATTTGATAAAGGACCAGCCAATCCTACTAACATCATTCCTTTTTTACGATCTTTAAAGTAACGAGGATTGACCTGTACTGGCTTAGCCCAACCAAATCTACGGGTAATAAGTAAAAACAATGTCCCTATCGGATCTAAATGTGCCAAAGGATTTAAGGTTAAACGACCAGTCATCTTAGGTGTTGGATCACCTAACAAATCTGCAGCCTTACCATGAGCATACTCATGAAAGGATAAGGATAATAATAAAATAGGTATTAATAAGGCGAACTCTGCAATTGTATTCACTTTATTCACCCCTCTTTTCTATATAATTTCGCAGATAATCCTGCTCTTCTTTATGATTTTCAATCTTACCATCCAATTTAGCCTTCTTCACTGCTTTCAAAGCATCTTGGAAGAAAGGCCCTGGCTTATAACCAAACTCAATAATATCCTCTCCAGAGACTTTGATATCTATCCATCGTAACTCTTCTAAATATAACTTAACCTTATCCTTTAAAGTAAAGTCTTTAATTAACAACAACAGTAAATCTTCAATAGCACATCCTTCTAATAGATAGTAGATCTCACTATTATCCTGTGTACCTTTCAAATTACTAATAAGATTATCAAGCTCTAGAGTAAAGAAGAGTCGATAAGATAGATTCTTATTTAAATTAAATTTCTGATTAAACTCTTTAACCTGCTTATGATTCATTCCCCAGATTAGAACCATTAAATAAAGAACCCATTCATCGAATTTAAAGGAGAGGTTCAAAGTCTTCAACCATTCTAATACCTCTGCTACTTTAGTAGCCAACTCTTCTTTATCTTCATCCCAAATTATATCTTTAGATATATAGATTAAAATATTCTCCTCTTTCAATAGATTAATAAACTTAATTGGATACTTATCCTGTAATCCAAGTTGTAGTTTTGTAAATAGTCTATTACTACTTAACTTCTCTATAACATCTAAATTAACAGCTTGCTTGATTAGCTCTTTAGTACGCGGCTCAAATTTAAATCCATAACGGCTAGCAAAGCGCAAACCTCTAAAGATTCTAGTGGGATCATCATATAGACTGAAATTATGTAATAATCTAATAATTCCTCTTTCTAAATCTTCTCTCCCATTAAAATAGTCGACAAGTTGACCAAAAGAATGACCATTTAACTGAATAGCCAAAGCATTAATAGAGAAATCTCTTCTAAAGAGGTCCTGCTGAATACAACCAAGCTCCACCTCAGGGAGACTAGCAATTCCAGAGTAATACTCGACTCTAGTAGTAGCAATATCCAATTTGAGTCCATCCTCTAAGGTTAAAACTGCTGTACCAAATTCATGATAGATATCAAGTTCTCCTCTCAACTCCTTATTGAGCCTACGAGCAAATTCGATTCCATCACCTTCTACCACTAAATCTAAGTCTAGATTGGTCTGACTTAACAATAAATCACGGACAAACCCACCAACAATATATAAATTATACCCTAAACTCTCTGCTAAAGCTCCTGCTCTTTTGAATAAGTCAAGAGTCTTTTGATCAATCAAATTTAATCTATTACTAATATCATATCTCTTCTCTTGTACCTTTACTAGACTTCTACCATAGAGATTCTGCCTATTTTTCAGATAATCATCCCTACCATAAAATATTCTTAATAAATCATTTCTAGTAATAATCCCTGCCAAATTACCTTCAGAATCAAGTACCGGCAGGCGACCAACATTATTATCGACAATAGCATCTTGTACCTCCTTTAAAGATGCCTCTTCATTAATGGTAACCACTTCATTAGACATATAGCCCTTAACTGGAGCATGTAATAAACCATGCTTTCTAACCTTATCTATATCATTGCGAGATATAATCCCCACAATATCGTTATCATCTGCAACTATCAATCCAGAATAACCTTCCTCAAACATAATTTCATCGGCTCTTCCCATAGCTGTATCAGGTGTTATGGTCTTAACAGGACTTGACATAATATCCTTGACCAAGACTGCCGGATTTACCCTTTCTTTAACAATACATAATAGATCCTCTTGATAATCAAGTAAATCTTTATTCTCATCAGCTTTCAAAGTAGCTGAAGCTGCCCTAGTATGACCACCACCACCATAATATTTCAATATCTCTGCTACATTGATGCTGTCATTGTTGCTACGACCAATAATCAGAACCTTACCATCATATTTGACTAATACAAATAAAGCATCAGAGTTATGTAACTCATTTAATTTATGTGCTAATAGTGAAATGTCTGGGATATACTCATCAACCTCTGCTTGAAAGATATCGACTTTAAAGCCTTTAATATTGATTGGATGAATAGAGTCCAATAATTTATTGAATAACTGATGCTGCTTTCGATTCAAAGAGTACTCTATATACTCTTCTACAACTTCTAGGTTAGCCCCTTTCTCCAATAAATAAGCTACTGCCTGAGCATCTTTAGCAGTAGTACTTTTATAGACTAAGCAACCAGTATCTTCATAAATTCCTAAAGCAAATAAAGTAGCTTCAAATGAGGTTATCTCAATATTTTTCTTCTTCAATCTACTGACCAACATAGTAGTTGTTGCTCCAACCTCTTCGATAACCTCCTTGGCATTCTCTAAACTTCTCTGTCGCTCAAGGTGATGATCATAAATCAATACATCCACCCCATCACTTCCTACTAACTTAGAAAAAGCACCTACTCTAGATGCTACTCTAGTATCTACCATAATTACTTTAGTAACTTTAGATTTATCTATCTCTTTAGCATACTTAATAGGAATTCTACCTTTATATAGAGTTGTAAATTTCTTTACATTATTAGTTAACTTACCTGAAAAGACCATAGTAGCTTGAGGATGTAACCTCTGTGCTGCTACCATAGAAGCTAGTCCATCAAAATCAGTTCTTTGATGACTAATAATTATCTCCATAAACGCCTCCCTTTAGACTGACTTTTTATAATTTAGAAATGATTACATTAAATTTTATTATAACATATCTAATCAATAAAAAAAAGTAATTGCTATATTTAGCTTAGCTAGGGATAGTTGAGAGACTCCTTCCTTAAAACTAAATTTAATTAAAATATAGAGGCTTAAACTATTAATATTACTTATTAACTATTAATCTCTTAATATCATCACTTGCCTATATTTAAGCCCAATTCATTAATTTGATCATTACTATAATTCATATCCCTTGTGATATTTAAATTCCTTAGTATAAAATTTAAAGCCCTGCTTTTTAAGATTTTGAGCCAAAGCTTTGTTTTTAACTTGAAACTAATAATAGCTCTTCCTTATCATCTAGCTCTTTCTTTAAACTTATATTTTCTTTCTTATTATTTTCTATAGACTCCTTCTCTCTTTGCTTTTCCGTTGAACTCTCTAGTTCATTATCATTAATGATTTTAGGAGTAATAAAGATAATCAACTCTCTCTTTTCATTTTCAAAATTCTTTTGACTAAATAACTTGCCTAAAATAGGCAGATCACCCAAAAGAGGAACCTTAGACATAGTTTCATACTCCTTCTCTTGAATCAACCCACCAATAGCAAGAGTTTCTCCATTATTCACTTTGACTTTGGTTCCAACCTTCTTTATACTTACTGTGGGATAACGGCTTCCATTAATCTCAACCCACTCTAAAAAAGTAGTTATCTCTGGCTGTAAATCGATAAAGATACTATCCTCATCAGTTATTTTAGGGGTTATCTTCAAATCAATCCCGATATTCTTAAACTCTATCTCTTGAGAAACCTCATCACCATCTTCACTTGTTCTCTTATTGGTTAAAATAGGAATTTCATCACCAATATTGATATTAGCCTCTTCACCTTCGATAGTTGTAATCTTAGGATTTGCCAAAACATTGGCTACCCCTGAAGTCTCTAAAGCCTCTAAAGAGATACTATAATCAAAGTTTAAGTTACCAATCTTCAAATTCGGTGTAGTAGATGACCCACTATCACCAGTCTTACCTTCACCTGAAAGTTCCCAGTTTACACCTAACTCCTTTAACCCTGTATGGGATATCTCCTCAAATCGAACCTGTAAAGCAATCTGCCTTCTAGAATAATCTAAGGCAGCAATAGTCTCTTCAATTTGGTCAAAGTTACTTTCATAAGTTGTAATAATCAGACTATTAGTGCGTTGATTAATCTTGATTGCTCCATCATCGATTAAATGGTCTAGATTCTCTTTGATCTTTTCTGGGTCAGAGTTTTTGAGTTTAAAGACTCTAGTTAGCTTAGCTTCATAATTCTTCTTTATCTTCTCAGTAGGAGCAACAAAGATGGTATTATGAATAATTCTATAGCTTAAACCATTGGTCTTAGTTAGAATATCCATCGCTTCTAAGAAGGACACATTGTCTAAATAAAGGGTAATCTTGCCCTCTATCGAGCTATCAGTGGCTATATTCATCTCTGCTGTCTCTGCCAGGATTCTAAAGGCCTCTATTAAGTCCATCTCCTTAAAGTTAAGATTAATCTTCTCTTGCTGATAGGATGCTTGTCCAGTAAAATTAAATAAGAATAATAGCAGTAATATTAGTATAAGTTGATTAATCCTCTTTCTTTTAATTACTCTCTCCTCCTTTTTAGGAAAGTTTTCATATCGTATAATTTGAACCATTGATTTTAAATTCAAAATAGTTTTCACCCTTTTTGAAGATAACACTATTTTTAGAGATATCTACTAAAGTAAATCCATCTATTACTTCACCTTTACTAAGGTGTTTATACTCTCCTGCAAACTCTACATTAACCCGCTGATATTCACCAATTCTCACTATTCCCTTTAATTTAAAGTCAGGTCTTTGAATCTCTATCTTCTCTTCCTCTTTAATTATATCTTGAACTTCAACCTCTTTAGCCTTACTTTCTTTTCTTTTAGCTCCCATAATTGTCGCTAGCTTAGAATTAAAAGGTGATTTAATCTCAAAGTTATTATCTATGATTTGATTTTTATCTTCTGGGTCTATATCTTCTTTTTTACTTTCTTCAAAATTAGCATTATTTAATTTTGCTTTAAATTCATTTATCTTTTCTACTCTTTGCTTCCAATTACCTTTGTGGTGAAAGTATAACCCACAAATCAATCCTATCATCAATATTAAAATTATCAGCCTTCTCAATTATAGCCCACTCCTCTCTATGGGAAATAGGAGGGATAAGTTGACTGCTATTTTATCTTCACTCTTATTGATATTTATAGCTTCAGTATTATAAAGGTACTCAATACTATCTAAAAAATAATATATAGCTTCAAACTCTCCATCCAATTCTAGAGAAATCAATACTTTCTCCTTAGAAGGTATAGTAAAATCTACATTTTTAATAATTTCCGAACTATTTAATTTAATAATAAAGCTATTTATTTGAGCTTTATTTAAAAGGTTATTATCACTTCCACTCTCCAATTCTGCTAATAAACTTTTATAATCATCTTCCAAACTCTTTAAAGATAAGACTTCTACACTCTTATTGTCCAATTCTGTCTTAAGATGGCTAAGTTGAATTATATTCTGTTGATACTTAGCATATAAGGGGTAATAGATAAATTTATAGAATCCAAATCCTATCAGTGCTAATATTAGCAAAATTATAAGTAACTTTTTCCACATTTCTAAGCTCCTTTCTGGAAGATACCCCTTATCTTAAATTCAATTCTATTATCTAATTTATCAACCTCTTCTAAATAGAACTCATCGAAAAAATCAGAAGATTTTAAGCTCTGGTTTAATTGCTTTAAGTATCTCATCTCAGTAGTAACCCCTAAGAGTTGGAAATCATTATTATTTAACTGAAAGTTCTGTAGATATAATTGTTCAGAGTATAACAAATTAAGTTCTTCAAAGATAGTAGTAGTAGAGACCATCTTTGCCAAAAATCTATTATTTTCATTTAATTTATCTTTTATATTCCTTCTTTTATCCTTTAAATCTTCTACTTTAAGCAGATTAGTGCCTAATTTTGATAGCTCTGCTCTTATAACTTCTTGCTTCAATTCTAACTCTTTATTCTCTAAATATAGATTTAAATATATATGACTTGTAAAAGCAATTAAACTTATAACTAATAAAACAACTACAAATAACAGATTATAAAACCTCTCCTTCATAAAAAATTCATCAGTTAAGAAATTAACCATAGAAAACACCCCTTAATGAAGTAAACTACTTTTATCTAACCTCTTCTCTTAAAGCCAGCCCCTTTGCTACAGAATATAGATTATCCTCTAATTTGATAGTCTCTATTCCAATTTGATCCTCTAAATAATTCTGTAATCCTTTAAAATCACTACTACCTCCAGTCAAGAATATCTTAGCCACCCTTACTTTATACTCTGATTGAAAATAATCTATTGATTGATAGATTTGACTCCTTAATTCCTCTAAGATTATCCTCAACTCTTCCTTGCTAACCCCTTGTTTCTTATAGAGTTCTGCTTGCTCAAAGGAGATCTTATTAATAGTAGCCAACTTTTCAGTAATATGCCTTCCTGCAAACTCAAAATTCCTCAAAAAGATTAATCTTCCTTCCTGAGCAATAATCAAATCAGTATTTTGATCTCCAATATCTATCAAAGAAACTGTCTCACTCAAATTAGGGTATTGGCTATATAAGAATCTGATATTGGCATGAAATTCTGTTTCAATAACTTTAGGCTTTAGCTTTAGAGCTTTTAGCTGCTCAAAACGTTCTTTAATTAAAGACTTCTCAACCCCATATCCTATCACATACTTCTCTTGTAAAGAGTCTACCACCTCATGCTGGATAACTAAATTTTCATCAGCAAACTCAAGCTCTACCAGCTGTGCAGTCTCTTTGATTGATAAGTCATCAGGTATTTTGATAAATTTTAACCTAATATTATTAGTACTTAGGGAAGTGATGACATCTTTAGAGCTAAATTCTCTTAACTCTTCTATAGTCAATTGATTATATTCTCCAGTCTTAAATTCTCTTTCTTTAAATTCAGCTATCTTAATAAAGTTACTGATTTCTATCCCTAATCTTCCTTTACTTTTAAAGATGTTGAACAAACTATCACCTCCAAATTTATACTATTTATTTCATTTATCAATTTATGGATAAATAAATACTAACCATGGTTCAGATGTTGTCAAATGTTTATCTTTATTATCGGCTATCTCCCCTTGAGTTCTAGCTTTATTCCAAATTCTTAAATCTTTAATATAACCATGCCATTTTTCATTATAATTAGAGTCCGCTCCAATTACTAATTCATTTTCTGGAGTAGGTAGAAAGTTATGAAGATTACTTGCACTCTTTTCTTTAATAGTATTTATATAAATTTGGTATTTTCCATTTCTGCTCTCTGCTTGACTATCATATACAAAGGCAATATGAGTCCACTCAGATAAATCAAGTTTGGAGGTTCTTACTGTCTGAACTCCACCATTATTCTTAGTATATATGTCTATAGCAAGTTTAGAATTTTTGTCTATATAAACTTTAAAGATATCTTTTCTACTTACTATAGTAATCGGTAAATTAGCATTTTCGTCAATTTTAATCCATGCTTCAATAGTAATACTATCACTTATATCAAAATCACTGCGATAAGGTATTGTTTTATAATCATTTTGTCCGTCAAAATATATATTTAATTTTTTCTTAATTCGCACACTTCGAGTAATATTATCTATTATTCCAGTGCTCTTAATTACCAAATAACCATCAATCATCCTAGCTTCATCTATTCTATATTTTCCTTCACCTAAACTCTGTGGCTCATCTATAATAATACTATTCTTATAGTTAATTAGAGCTACTTCTAAACCACCTTCCGCTAATAATTTTGCTTTTTCTATCTTTTCTTCTCTTTTAATTTGATTAACACTGCTATAAATAATATTATTCATAGTGGTAATTAGAGTGATAGCTACAGTCATAAGTATCAAGACCAACAATAAAGTTGAACCTTCTTCTTGCTTAAATTGATTATAAATCATTTATAAAATCACCACTATTCTTCTAAATCTTTTAATTAAGCATTATTCATATTTAATATAAGAGTATTCAGATAAATAATATTCCTTATTTAATTTTCTAATCATATGTTCATTCTTTAATTCAATATCAATAGTCAATTTGTTCTGATTTTTAGTGAAATTTATATCTTGAAGCATATCAGTAATTGTATAATTCTCATTTATAGTATCAATCTGATTGTCATCATAAACAGTTTTATTTAGTTTAGTACCTTCTTGTTCATATTTAACTATTTTATCTATATCTTCATCTAAGTCTATATCTAGCTTCAAAGTTAGTATTTTAGAATCTTCAATAGATACTACTGTAGCTCGATCTATATCCTTTTCAAAATTGCTAATGATTAATCCCATCTGCTCATTCAACTCACTCTGCTTAGTATTAAAATTGAACATCTCAAACTGGCTAACTATCAAACTTCCCAAAGAAGTAGAGATTAAAGCAATTAAGCCAATCACAACTACCACTTCTAATAAGGTAAATCCTGACTCATAGCTAACCCTAATATCCTCTATCTTTAACAATCTTCTCACCTCAAAGCTCTATATCAATCTAACCTTCTCCTATCTGCCAGCAAGGTAGTCAGCTTAAAGCTCTGCTCACCCTCATACCAGCTAACCTCTATCATTACCTTCTTCAATCCCTCTTCCACGTCCTCTATAGTTATTTCTCTACTAAAGTCTATATTATCTATTCTTATATCTTCACTCTGTTGACTAGCCATATTATTCAAGGAAGTAGTAAAATCATCACCTTCCTCTAAAGAATCACCCTCTGCCCTTAAGACCTCTAAGGAGTTCTTAGCAAGCTCCCGAGCTACAGTCCTGAGATGGATATCCTCTAAGGCTTGGCTACTGGTAGTCCAATAGCTACTGAAGGCTACTGCTACGATTCCTAAAAGAGCCGTAGCTAAAACCACTTCAATTAAGGTAAAGGCTGCTTCCTCTTGCTGTAGCTTCATCAAATCACCACACTTATTTAATTTACAATTTACAATGTACAGTTTACAGTTATGAGATTAACTTATAACTATAAACTTTACATTATAGACTGTACTTGATTTAGGTAGAACAATGGGCAATATATTGCCCATTGTTCTATAAAGCAACGGTTATGGTAATGAAGGTGCTGTAGTTTCGTCGGTTTCACCTAAAGTGTCCTGTACTCCAGATTGAGAACTATCAACATAAAGATATTCATCGTCACTATCATCATCTAAATTAATAGCATAATGAACTGTATATTTGGATTGCTTATTAGTATTATCTTCATCATCATCTACATAAGTATAATCTGTTCCATCAATACCTAAATCACTAGTCCATGTACCTGCAGCAGGATAACTTCCATCACCTTCATCTTCACTTAATTTATACTGTTCTAGTCTAGTCTGAATATTTGCTAAACTTGCTCTCACACTCTTTTCATGCGCATCATCTTGAATCTCACTAACCTGTGGTACGATAATTGCAGCTAAGATACCAATTACTGCTACTACTACGATTAACTCTAGTAGAGTAAACCCTTCTTGATTTCTGATTAATTTCTTAAACATACTTATTCCTCCTAATTTTATATTAATTTATATGATAAACTGTAATAACAGTCTACACTCATATTAATTTATTATTTAATATCACTTGACTTTAACTGTTCACTGTCAACTATACACTGTACACTGAATTAGTACCCTTGTGACATCTTAAAGATTGGCAAGATGACTGAAGCTACAATTCCTCCAATCCCAAAGGTTAGGAAGATAATTAAACTAGGCTCTAATAAAGCAACTATTCTAGCAAACTTCTCTTCTACCTCCTCTTGATAGAAATCTACAATATCCTTAAGCTTCTCCTCTAAACTCCCTGTATTCTCAGCAGTCTGTATCATCTGTAAAGCAATATCTGGGAAGATATCCTGTTGCTTGAGAGCTGTAGTGATATTGAAGCCATCCTTTATCTTCAACCTAGCCTTATCTAGTTTCTGTTGGATAGCTCTATTAGTTATATTCTGGTTGACTATCTCCATCCCCTGTAGGAAGGGAATCCCACTTCTTTCGAGAAGACTTAGATTTTTAGCAAAGATAATCAATGAATTCTCTAAGATAAAGTCCTTTAAAACTGGTACTTTTAGTAATAGATTATCGATATAGTACCTTCCTTTATCGGTCTGATAATAATAATAGAGTGATAATAATATAGCAATTAGACCTATTAGTAATAGCCACCAATAACTACTCATAAAATTACTAACTCTCAATAAAATCTTAGTGGGCAAAGGTAGCTCTACATTCAACTTCTCAAAGGTCTTCATAAAGTTAGGCAAGACTTTAACCATCATCAAAATTAATACGATTACAGAAGAACCCATAGTAATCATAGGGTAGCTGATATTTGAGATAATCTCTTTTCTCTTCTCATTTTGATCCTTAAAATAATTTGCCAAGTTCATCAAGGTTTCATCTAAGAAGCCCCCTGTCTCTCCAACTTCTACCAGCTTAATAAAATAATTAGAGAATATATTAGGAGACTGCTTTAAAGCAGCCGAGAAGCTCCTCCCCTTCTCAATCTCTATTGCAATATCCTTAACAGCACCTTTTAGAGTCTTGTTCTCCACCTGCTTTGCTAGTGACTGCAAACCATTGACTATTGGTATTCCTGAACTGAGCATAGATGAGAGCTGACGGCAGAAGATATACTTATCCTTCAAACCTACTTTAGCTGGTAAAATCTCAATAGAGTTCAATTTATCTAGATACCCTCTCAAGCTAAACCCTTTCTTTTCCTCATCCAAACTCAGCACTAATAACCCCATAGCCTTCAATTTGGTGACCGCCTCCTGCTTCGATTGGGCTCCAATCTGCCCTGACTTCTTCCTACCAGATGAGTCCCGGGCTTGATATTGAAACTTTTTATCCACTTTATGTTACCCCTCTCTTAAAACAATTTAACAATTAAAATTGGATACAAAAATCTTGAAAGGTTAGTTAAATAATAATCAGTTATAGATTTTTATAATTTCAATTGTCAATTGTACAGTACACTGTAAATTGTACACTATCACTAACTGATATCAGCTACTCTCAATACCTCTTCAATACTAGTTATCCCTTGATTCACCTTATCCAGTCCATCTTTAAATAAACTAACCATTCCTTCTTCAATTGCAATCTCCTCAATCTTAGCTGAAGGGCTCTTATCGACGATAGCTTCCTTGATTTTGGGAGTAACCTCTAGTAGTTCATGGACAGCAGTCCTCCCTTTATAGCCAATATTATTACAGAAATCACAACCCTCAGCTGCCATTGCTGTGAAATTATCGCTTAAATAATCTTTAACAAGCTGATATTCTGTAATATCAGTATTACTACTACATTGAGGGCATAGCTTTCTAACTAATCTCTGGGCAACAACCCCTATTACAGCATCAGCAATCAAAAAGGGCTCTACTCCCATATTGATTAAACGGTTAATTGCTCCTGCAGCACTATTGGTATGGAGAGTACTCAATACTAAATGCCCTGTTAGGGCAGCCTGAATTGCAGTTTCAGCAGTCTCTTTATCCCTTATCTCCCCTACCATGATGATATCTGGGTCTTGTCTTAAGAAAATTCGTAATACTCTAGCAAAGGTCATATCCTTTTTAGGATTAACAGGGGTCTGGGTAATCCCTTGAATCTGATACTCAACAGGATCTTCAATGGTCAGGATGTTCTTAGTATCTTCATTTAGATAATTTAAAGCTGTATATAAAGTAGTTGTCTTTCCACTGCCAGTAGGCCCTGTCAATAATATCATCCCATTGGGCTTTTTGATTAGCTCTTTGAACTTTTTCAAATTCTCTGTAGAGAAACCGATTGAATTGAAGTTTAATTTTAGATTGGTCTTATCAAAGATTCTAATTACAACCTTTTCACCTAAGACAGAAGGTAAGATCGAGATTCTTAAATCTGCTTTTATATTTGCAAACTCAATATTTATCCTTCCATCTTGAGCCTTTCTCCTCTCAGCTATATCAAGCCCACTCATAACCTTGATTCTAGATACCAAAGCCATATGGATATTCTGGCGGAAGATCATTTCTGTGTGTAAGACACCATCAATTCTATACCTAACCCTTGTTCCTGTCTCCATGGGTTCGATATGGATATCACTGGCTTTATGACGAATCCCTGTAACGATTATTTGATTAACGGTCTTGATAATAGGTGTTTCCTCTAACTGCTCCTGCAAGAGACTCTGATCTATATCCTCATCTTCAACCACCTGTTCAAAGGCAATCTCATCGATACTATCAATAAAATCTTCTAGCTTCCTCTCTCCTAAATAATTCTCAATTAAGCTATCTATATTACTAGGAGTAGTGATCCGAGGCATTACCTCTAAATTCGTCTTCTCCTCTATCTCATCTATGGCTACAATATTTTGAGGGTTCTCCATAGCCAAGATCAACATCTTCCCTTCTCTTCTAATTGGAAAGACTCTATTCTCTCTAATATACTCTTCATCTAAGATACTAATTATCTCATCTTTGATACTCTCTTTATCACTCTCTGTTAGTAAAAGGATACCTAACTGATGATTTAAGGATAGTGCGATCTCCTCTTCAGTAACTAAACCTAACTCTACTAATATCTGCCCTAATCTCTTATTTGACCTCTTTTGCTCCTTTAATGCCTCTTGTAAATCATCTTCATTTATCAGATTTTCATCTATTAATATATCGCCTAAACGCTTTTTATTCAATCCCATCTATTATTTCCTCCTTTAATTTAGGAGTGTAATGTGATTTTTTGAATGAAATTATCATATTTGTGTAGAAAATTTCCGAAAAATAGGTTTTAATATTAGTTATATTCTCTAAAAATACTGATTATTCCTCCTTTAAAACTTCTATATTAAGGAGTAACTTATGGAATTATTAATAGTATTTTATCAAATAAAATCATCATGTTAATTAAACTTTAATAATGGTTAATGGGTATATTGCGACACTTTTTTGAGTTGTCAGTAATAAATAAGGGAATAGCCTATAGGCTATTCCCTTATTTATTTGAGATTATTTTAATCTTTCTGGGATTACATCATTAGCAATTAAGTCATCATAGCTTTGTGGCTTAACTACCCAATCGATACTATCTTCACTGACCAATAATACTCCCGGTCTAGTTAAAGCATTATAATTACTGCTCATTGAGTAACCATAAGCACCTGTACAAGAGATTAATAATAAATCACCAGACTCTGCTTTAGGTAACTTAATGTCTCTGATTAAGATATCTCCAGACTCACAGCACTTACCAGTGATTGTTACTACCTCTTCTCCTGCTTGGTCTGCTTTATTGACTAAGATAGCTTCATACTTTGCTTCATATAGAGCAGGTCTAATATTATCGGTCATTCCACCATTAACTGCTACATACTTACGGATTCCTGGAATCTCTTTGATAGAACCTACAGTATATAGAGTAGAACCTGCTGTAGCAATGATTGAACGACCTGGCTCATTAATCACCTTAGGTAATGGAATCTCTAGTTCTTTACATTTAGCCTTGATAGACCCTGCTACAATCTTAGCATACTCTTCAATATCAGGCTTCTCTTCAGCTTCAGTATAAGGAATTCCAATTCCTCCACCTAAATTTAACTCTTCTAAAATAACCCCTGCTTCTTCCTTAACCTCTTCTACAAACTCTAACATTACATCTACTGCTTTAGCAAAGGACTCTAATTTAAAAATTTGAGAACCGATATGGCAGTGGATTCCCTTTAAATTGACATTCTCTAAATTGACTGCCTCTTTAATTGCAGCTAAAGCCAATCCATTTTGGATACCTAAGCCGAATTTAGAGTCGGTTTGACCAGTTTGGATATAACTGTGAGTATGTGCCTCAATTCCTGGGGTAACTCTAAGTAAGATATCAGCAACTATACCTTTCTCTCCTGCCATTCTATTTAACATATCCAATTCATATCTATTATCTACTACAAAAGCATTAATCTTAGCATCTAAAGCCATTTCAATCTCTGCTTTAGTCTTATTATTTCCATGGAAGTAAATCTTATCTGCTGGGAAATCAGCCTTCAAGGCTGTATATAACTCTCCACCAGATACTACATCTAACCCTAACCCTTCTTGGTCGATAATTCTTGCCATTGCTAAGCTTAAGAAGGCTTTACTAGCATAAAGTGTCATTGAATTAGGATACCACTTCTCAAAAGCTTCTCGGTAAGCTCGACAGTTATTTCTAATCTCTGCTTCATCTAAAATATATAAAGGACTACCATACTCTTTGGCTATCTTAATTAAGCTATGACCTGCAATCTCTAACTGACCTTGTTGATTGATACTCATTGTTCCTTGTAATTTCATCTTAATCGCTCCTCTCTCACTACTCTTATTTTATTATATTTATTAGTATAAGAAGTGGGTGTCAGTAAATTTGATTAATTTAATAATCAAATAAATATAACTCACACTCACCCTTAAAAATTTAAAAAACGGTTATGAATTATCTCATAACCGTCAGTCTATTCTCAAATTTATCGGATATAAGATAGCCCTTCACTAATTTCTTAATGACAGTACTATGACTATTAATCATAGTCCCAACTTTAAAGCCTGTGCTGACTTTAAAATTTCGGCAATAATCCCTTTTATTCTAATTCTTAGCCTACACTAGCTCCTTAGAATTACTCTTAATTATTGCTCCTCTATCTTCAAATATTCATTTTAAAATAGAATAACATATTTATCAATTCCTGTCAATTTGTTTTGAGAATTAATATCAAAAACACTCTATATTCACTAATGGTCCAAATTACTCTCTTCTATTATAACCCTTCTCTCACCATAATAATTAGTACCCCAAACACCTACTAATATCATCATCCCGCCTACAAGATGGAACCAATAAAAAGGCTCATCTCTAAAGAATACCCCTGCAATAACAGAGATTATTGTGGTCAAATTAGCAAATACTGCTGAACGGGAAGCCTCTAACTTAGATAATGTAAAGTTGACCAAAAAGAATGCCAATACTGAGGATAACACTCCTAGATAGAATATAGCAAAAAGTACATCTCCATAGGTTAAAGGTGTTAAATAATTTGCTATAGTCCTTTCTCTAAAATGATTAAAGATAAAGATAGAGTTGAATACACCTGCTCCCATTATCATCATTAAATAGGTTATCTCTATAGGCTTAAACTGTAATGAAGACTTTCTAGAAATTATATTGTAAAATGCTGCAGAAAATACAGCCCCTAGCAGGGTAAATATTCCCAATAAATTCCCATCAACCTCTCTATTGCCTTTCATCACAACTATAAAAATTACCCCAATTACGGAAATAATAATAAATAATAATTGCTTCTTATCAGGAACCTCTTGCAGAAATATTGCTCCCAAAATAGTTACTAACACAGGAATTAAAGCAATCATCATCCCTGCTTCTGAAGAGGTTGTTAACTCTAAACCGATAGTTTCACAAATAAAGTAAACTATAGGTTGGCAGACTCCTAATAAAATTAACAGACCCAGCCTCTTACCCTTAAAATCTATCTTGATAACCCCCAAAGCCTTTAATACCATCAATAACAGTGCAGCAAAAGTAAATCTCAAAGCCAATAAATGAAAGGTATCTAAATAATCTAAAGCCCGCTTAGTAAATAAAAAAGAGAAGCCAAAGATCAATGAGGTTATAACCCCTGCCAAAATCGGCAGATAATTTTCTTTCTGTAACAACTACTACCACCTTGCTTTCTATAGATTATGATTTAAATTATTATTTTCAATTACTTTTTAGTATAGCTAAATATCTATTAATTAGTACAATTCCAAACTTCAGTAATCGGTGACAAGTGACAGGTAACGAGTAAAAACCTCTTCTCATCACTCATTGCTGCTCCTAGCCCTTCATGGCAATTAAAGCTATTTCCACCTTAACATCTTTAGGCAATCTACTTACTTCTACGCAGGCTCTAGCAGGTGGCTCTTTGGCAAAGTACTCTGCATAAACTTCATTAATTTGACTAAAATCATTCATATCAGAGATAAAGACCTCTGCTTTCATTACATCCTTAAAGTCATAACCTGCTTCTGATAAGATAGCTTTTAAGTTCTCCAATACCTGTTTTGTTTGAGCTTCTACATCACCCTCAATCAACTCACCTGTTGCTGGATTAATAGGTATTTGCCCTGAGACAAAGAGTGTTCCCTTCAACTCAGTTGCTTGAGAATATGGTCCTATAGCCTGTGGTGCTTGGTCAGTATGAATAATTCTTTTACCCATTATTAACTCCTCCTTGATATGTAATTATATTATAATTTTATACTATAACCTTGATTCTTTAAAATAGATATTACTTCAGAAATATGTGCTGAATCTCTAGTCTCCAATACTAACTTTACTTCTGCCTGTTTTAGAGAGATATCTGGATTCATACGATCATGATGAACTGAAATGATATTGGCTCCACTTCTACCAATAATACCTGCTAGCCTCTCTAAAGCTCCTGGAATATCAGGTAATAAAGTTGTAAAGGTCAATCTTCTTCCTGCTTTCATCATTCCCCTACTAATAATAGCAGAAATCATATCTAAGTCAATATTACCACCACTTAAAATAACAGCAATCTTCTTTCCCTGTAAAGAAGCTTTATTATTTAATACTGCAGCCAATGCTGTTGCTCCTGCACCTTCGACTATTAATTTTGCCCTTTCTAATAAGATAGAAATAGCATATGCTATCTCTTCATCATCTACTGTTACAATCTCATCTACATACTTAGATATAATTTCATAAGTTAACTTACCTGGTCTTTTGACAGCAATACCATCAGCAATTGTATTTACTTCTGTTAAATCTATTGGCTTACCTGCTTTTAAAGAAGCTTTCATAGAGGCTGCCTTATCTGCCTCTACTCCTATTACCTTTATCCTAGGATTTATCTCCTTAATAGCTATGGCTATACCAGCTATCAATCCTCCTCCACCAACAGGAGCAATAACTGCATCTACTTTAGGTAAGTCTTCTAAGATCTCTAATCCAATAGTTCCTTGACCAGCAATTACATCTAGATCATCAAAGGCTGGTATAATAGTTGCACCTGTCTTTTGAGCATACTCCAATTCTTTTTGATGGGCTTCATCATAGGTCTCACCACTTAAAATAACCTCCGCTCCATAACCTCTAGTAGCCTTGATTTTAGCAATAGGAGCACCTTTAGGCATAATAATAGTTGATTTAATTCCTATTTGGG
Source organism: Orenia metallireducens (assembly GCF_001693735.1). GTDB lineage: Bacteria > Bacillota > Halanaerobiia > Halobacteroidales > Halobacteroidaceae > Orenia > Orenia metallireducens. The sequence goes on along the minus strand of NZ_LWDV01000008.1, from coordinate 225,986 downwards.
TAGCTGCTAGTGCTACACCCTGAGCATGATTGCCTGCTGAAGCTGCTACCACTCCCTTTTCTTTCTCTTTAGCAGTTAAGTTGCTTATCTTATTATAAGCCCCCCTTAACTTAAAAGAGCCAGTCTTCTGTAAATTTTCTAGCTTCAAATAGACCTGATTACCACTTAGCTGACTAAAAGTTCTTGAACTATCTAAATTGCTTCTCTTGATTACCCCTTTCAATCTATTTTGAGCATCTTTAATATCTTCTAACCTCACCATTAGAATACCTCCTGTTGTGACAATTGATTAAGCTGCTTCTCATTAATAATTTTCTACTAATTTATCATAATTAAACATAATATCATGACTAAAATATCGATTCTCTTTTTTAGTTTAATTTTATTTAGTAAGTTAATTATAGGTTCGTGAATCTAGAATAAAATTCAACCATGACGCTATATAGAGATATTGCGGCACTTTTATTTCAGTTTACAGTGTACAGTTGACGGTTGACAGTTGACAGTTAAAATCTTTAAAACCGAAGAAAATTCCTGTTTGAACGAAGCAAAAATTGAGCTGGAATTTAGAGTTTAATCAAATTTTAAATAAAGAATATGATTAATGATAATAATTAGTATTTTGATTGCGTAGTGAGTGGGCTCTGCCACGAAGAGTCTTGGTCTATAGACTCGTAGGTATATTTTCTTCTTGATTTTTTGGTTATTTTTTCATCAAGGAAAAACGTAACCCGCCCTTAGGCGGAACCTAATAATTTGTCTACTTTTTAAAAAGTAAAAGCGTCGCAATATCCCCATTAAGTTTCATTTTCAATTCACATACCTATAGATACCCTCCTTAAAGATAAAAAGAAAGCATATTAATATGCTTTCTGCTAAATTAATAGAATCTTAACTTAGATATCAAAAAGTTACTCTTTAATAATCCCATTAAAATAGATCTCCATAATATCACCTTTAATCTCTTCAACCTCATCAGCTGAAAAATCTTTTCCAAACATAATCCTATGAGCAGAAGTTATATAAATCATACCAAACAAAGAGATAGTAACATTAAGTGGATTCATCTCTTTAAGCTTCTTCTGCTCGATACCTTCTATAATTATATCTTCAATTATTTCTGTATATTTATCCATTATCTCTTTAATCTCATCCTTAAATTTGAGTTTATGCCCCCAAACTTCTCTGGTAAGAAATTTATGGAATTCCCCATGATTTTTATAAAAATTTAATTGGACAATTATTATCTGTTCTATCTTCTTAATTGGATCATCTAATTTATTTATCTCTTTTTTTACTTTCTCTAATACATCATTTAAACCAAATTTAATTAAAGAAGAGATCAAATCCTCTTTATTCTTAAAATAACGGTATAAAGTTCCCTTCCCTATCCCAGCTTCTTCTGCAATCTCTTGCATAGTTGTAGCAGATGTCCCCTTTTTAGCAAACTTCTGTATAGCCGCTGCAAATATCTTCTCTTTTTTAGGATTCATTCTATCAGCTCCTCAACTTTAAAATTATAATTATTAAGAGACTATTAGGCACTTATTTTTTTTGAAAATATCATATCAAAATCAAATAGTCAATCATATCTAATAATAAATAATCAAATTAAAGAAAAAATTAATAAAATTTAAAAATTATAATTTAAATTAATCTTAATAATAGGATCATTCGCATTTTGATCATAGGATAAATAACCATCTAACCTAACAGGTTTAAGTCCTAACAGATAAAAATCACCATTAAGACCTATCCCATAGGCCATAGATGATACTTCATCGTTTAAATAATCAGTAAATAAATATGCTCCAATATCTTTAATATATAGCATCTTCGTTAATTTAATCGCTTTTACAAATTCATAGGTATAGGCATAATCTAAAGAGAGTTGAAATTTAGCAAATTTATCTGGTTCGTCTCCTCGATAAATAATAGGAGACTCTATTAAATTACTATTATTAAAGACTACTTTAGGTCTTAAATTCCACTTATCACTTAATTTAAAGGACGTCTTTTTAGAGATTAAGATTTTAGGTTCTTCCCCTGCCTCATCAAAGAAAACATCTACTTCACCATTTAAATTACATCTATTGAGTTCTAGCTTATATCTAGCATCTGCAAAGACATAATTATTATTATCTATAACCCCTAATCCAGTTCCCCAAAAATAATTATCTTTATAGTATCTAATCCCTAGCTCACCATCATCTCTTTTCTCAGATTCAATTCTAGTCTTGGCTATCATATCAGTATTTTTAGTCAACTTTTTCCACCTAAACTCTGCTTCTAAATCTTGAGAAGCATTATTAGTTGCTAAAAATTTAAAATCAACACTATCTTTATCAAATTCAAAACCATATTGGGGGATATTTATATAACTTCTTAATAAATCTTGCTTAAAAAGAGAATAATCTTGTCCAAAATGGATAATTGAGTTAAAGTGAAAAGAAGGAACTAACATCCTATCATACTTTATATCATTAAATTCTTGTGCTACATTTAATCTCTTTCTAGCTGGATGCCTCTTTAAAGGAATCTTTTTGGAATTTAAGCCTTCTTTTATCTTACTCATCTTCTTCTTAGTAGCTTGATACCCAATCTCAATTAACTCAGCTGCACTACTAAAGTCAAAAAAAGAATATTCTCCAACTCTAGCTTCAATTATTATATCTGAATAATTTTCAATTATTCTTCTATTATTATTTTCTGATACTATATCTACATATCTGTTAACTATCTTATCTGGATTTTCATAGCTACCATGGCTTAGTTCAGACTTAACAGTAGTAGCAATTACAAAGTCTGCTCCTAATGCCTTAGCTGCTTTAGCAGGAGAATTCTCTAAAATGCCAGGGTCTGCAAAATACTTCCCCTCCATCTGATAAAGTGGGAAGAAATAAGGAATAGCATAAGAGGCTTGTATTACTTTAGAGATTCTATTAGTAGTGATCAGGTATTTATTACCACTATCTAATTCTAAAGTTAATAAGGCTGTAGGTATAGGAAAATCTTCTAACCTCTTATAAGGTGCTATATCCTCAAGAAATTTATTCACCTTACTAGTTCCTAAAATATAATCATCATTCATAAAGTTAATATCTAATAATTTGGCAAAGGGGACATTAATAATGATCTCCTCAATCTGCTCAATAGATATTCCACTCCCATACATAGTCCCCACAATTGACCCCATACTTGTTCCTACAATCAAATCAATTGGAATATCCTCTTCTTCTAAAGCTTTAATCACCCCTATATTAAAGAATGCCTTAGCCCCTCCACCTGTCAGTGCTACTGCAACAGTTTGCTTTGAAAGTGATTCAAACCTCTGATAATCCTCTATTAAATATATCTCATCATCTTTAATCACTTTAGTTAAACCTTTATCTTGCTTAAAAGCTGCATAACCACTATTTGAGTTAAAGAGTATAAGCAATAAAAACACTAAGATTAAATGTTTTTCTCTTAACACAGTAGCATTCACCCCCCCAAGTTATGAAAAGACCCTTAAATTTAAGGGTCTTTTTATAATTTACTTAACTATCAACAGGCATATTTTTATCAATATCAATATTATTATAGTTGTACTCTTTATAATTGATATTGAAGACTATCGAATAAACTACAGGAACTGCGATAAGAGTTATTAATAATCCAAAGGACAACCCAAAGATTAAGGATACTGCCATCCCCCCAAATAAAGCATCACCACTAAACCAAAGGGGTAATAGACCACAGATCGTTGTTGCACTGGTCAAAAAGATTGGTCGCAATCTTCTTTTAGCAGCCTCTAAAATTGCATCCTGTGGAGTCCTATTAAATTCATCTAGCTCTATACCAATTCTATCAATTAACACAATCGAGTTGTTGACTATTATTCCAACCAAAGATATTAGCCCCAATATCTCCATAAAGCCAAAGGCCTTTCCGGTAAGCAATAAGCCAATTGCTACTCCTACTATTGTAAGAGGAACTATTAAGATAATAGTCAAAGGCTTCTTATAGGAGTTGAACTGAATTACAAGTAACAATAATATAACCAATGCAGTGATAGGCAATTGGGCTTCAATAGATTCATTGGCTTCTGTTGAACTCTCATACTCTCCACCAAAAGCATAACTATATCCTGCACCCCAATTTGCCTGCTCTTTATCAAGCCATGGTTTTAATTGATTATTTACCTCTGTAGCAGTAATACCATTAACAGTATCAGCTTTAACGGTAATAGTTCTAATACCATCCCTCCTATATATTATAGATGGCTCCCATAAAGCCTTGATCTCAGCTATCTGCTTTAAAGGAACTGACCTACCTGTTCTAAGAGAGTAAACTTTAGTTGTTTCTAATGTAGATATATCTACATTTTTACTATTTTTATCCCTTAAGACCACTGGTATGATATCATCATCTTTTCTATACTCTGTTAATTGCACACCATCTAAGACACTTAGTAATGAGATGGCTACATCTCTATTACTCAAACCTGCCTTCTCTAATCTATCCTGATCTATCTTAATTCTTAACTTCTTAGTTCTTAGACCCCAATCATCACTGATATCCTCTACTCCATTAATAGTTCTTAACTTATCTTTGACTGAGTGAACTATATCATAAAGCTTATCCATTTCCTTACCTGATACCCTAATCTGAATCGGTTTACCAACTGGCATAATCTCCAATCTAGCAGCTTTAACCTCAGCATCTGGAAATTGATTGATAGTATAACCTTCTAGTTTAAGAATTAATTCTTCAATAACCTCAACAGAAGTGGTATTAATTAAGAAGTAGATATATTCAGGGCTATTTAATTCAGCACTATAAGCTAAAGTAAACCTAGGAGCTCCTTCTCCAATAAAGGTTCCCCAATTTAATATCCCTTCATCTTTATACTTTTCTATACTTCCACCAGCCAATAATTGTTTAAAGAAATTAACCTCTTCTTGTTCAGGCTTTACTTTTAATTTATTTTCAATATACTCATCTATATCTTTGGCAACATCTTCTGTTCTTTCAATCGAGGTCCCTTTAGGTAATTGGACTTCAAAGGTCATCACTGTTTTCTTATCTTTAGGCATGAATATTTTGGGAACAAATCCCATCCCTTTTACTCCTGAGAAGATTATTAACAGCACTAAAATTACAAATACTATTTTATGCTTCATTAGAGTTAACAATATTCTATTATGAACTCGATAGACCTTACCATTATACGCCTCTTCCTTCTTATCAATCTTTAAGAATAAGACAGCAAATAGAGGTACCATCGTTAAGGATAAGACCCAGGATGTCATCAAAGCTAATGCAACAACCTTAAAAATACCTCCAGCAAACTCTCCTACATCAGATTTAGCAAAGCCTATTGGAGAGAAAGCCGCACAAGTTACTAAAGAAGCTACTAATAAAGGTACCTTAAGCTCTTTAGCTGAAGAGATAGCCGCATCTAATTTACCCATTCCCTCTTCTAACTTAGATATGATTGACTCTGCCATAACAACAGAATTATCAACCAACATTCCTAAGGATATAATCAAAGCTGCTAAAGAAACAGTATCTATTCCTATCCCAAAAACAGACATCAACAAGAAGGTAATAGCGATTACTACAGGAACTAAGGTAGATACCAGTAAACCTTCCTTCAAACCCAAAAATACTAGTAAAACAGCTATAACTGTTAAAGTACTCTGGATTAAGTTGGCAGTAAAGCTACTTACTTTCTTCTCAACTAAGTCAGATTGTTGTGAAATAAAATCAAAATTTACTCCAATAGGATATTGACTCTTAAAGTATTCTACCTTATCCTTTACCTTTGCTCCTAATTTAGTAATCTGTCCTCCATCTTTCATAGAAATAGCTAATCCTAAAGCCTGTTTACCATCTACTCTCATTTTAGCATTAGCAGGGTCTATATAACCTTCTCTAACATCTGCTATATCATCTAAATATATTCCAGTACCATCAGGGAGTGTGATTGAAGTTTTCCTAATATCATTTAAATCTTTATAATCTCCTGTTGGTTCAAGAGGTATTCTTTCTGATCCTAACTCTATATTTCCACCTGATAGGATGATATTCCTGCTTGTTAAAATTTGTTGTAATTGGTATGGAGAGATTCCTAGTTCAGCTAATTTTGAATTATCATATTCTATAAAGATTCTCTTCTCTTGCTTTCCTACTATATCAACCTTGGCAACCTCATCTATAGTTAATAGCTCATCACGCATATCTTTAACCATATCTTCTAGTTCAGCATAACTATAATCTTCTCCGGTAACTCCAATTATAGTTCCAAATACATCACCATATTCATCATTGATAATAGGCCCTATACTATTTGAAGGCAATTGACTTTTAATAGCATTGACCTTCCTTCTCATACTGTCCCAAATCGGTCTAAGATCTTTATATTTTGACTCTATATTGACCTTTACCAATGAAAAACCTGTCTTATTTGTACTATCTACATAATCTAATTCTGGGATCTCTTTGACGGCCTCTTCAATCTTATCAGAAATCAGATTCTCAATCTTGTCAGGACTAGCTCCTGGCATGTAAGTTATTATTGTTGCAGTTTTGATAATAAAACCTGGATTCTCAGATTTAGGTAAGTTAAAATAAGCTCTGACTCCACCTATAATTAATAAAGCAATTAGAGTAAATGTAACATATTTCTTCTTAATTGCTAATTCAGTAAATCCCATATATTAGCCCTCCCCACTATTTTAATAACCGTACCTCTTGATTATCTACTATTTGGGTTACACCTTTAGTTACCACAAGTTCTCCTGTATTTAAACCTTTTAATACTTCTATTCCTTTAGAGTTAAGAGTTCCTACTTTTACCCTAACTTTATTTACTCTAGCACGCCCATCAGCTAATCTACTTACTGTATATACAAAGTTTCCTCCTTCATCAGCTGCTACTGCCGACACTGGTAAGATTAACCTCTTCTTATCTTCTAAGAAGTTAAAATGAACCTTTGCAGTCATCCCCGCCTTTAAACTTTCTAAACCTTCAGTTATTCTTATAGTTACTGGATAGTTTCCTTTATACCCTCTAACCTGTCTTCCAATCTTATCTACTACTCCAGTAAGATTAGCTTTATTAATAGCTGCAATATCCACAGATACCTGCTGACCTTCTTTTACCTTTGAGATTAAATCTTCATCAATAAATACCTTTACTTCAAATCCCTTATCTCCATCAAGGGTAAAGACAGGCATACCTGCATTGATATTCTCATTTGCTTCATAATGTTTACTAACTATAGTTCCAGAGATTGGTGCCTTTAATTTAGTATACTCTAACTTTAATTTAGCCAATTCTAACTGGCTTTGATATGAAACTACCCTTGCTTTAGCAACCTCTACACCTTCTTTGGCTTCAGCCAATTGTGCTATAACCTGCTTTAATTTTGCTTCAACTGACTCCTTAGCTGCCTTAGCCTTATCATAATCAGCTTTAGCTACATTATTATTCTCATATAATCTTCTAACTCTATCAAAGTTATTAGTTGCTTCAGTAAGTTGGGCTTCTACACTAACTATAGCAGATTCTATTTGGGATACTTTAGCTAAAGCACTACTTACTCCACCTTTGACTTGCATTAAGCCAGCTTCTACAGATTTTACTTGTAATTTATAATCACTATCATCTAATTGAGCTAATAGTTGACCTTTACTAACCTTATTACCTACTTCTACGGATATATCCTTTATCTTTCCTGGAACTCTAAAACTAACATTTGTACTCACATTAGTTTCTAATGTTCCCGAATAAGAGTAAGTAGAGTCAACTCTTCTGAGCTCTACTTGCTGATATTCTACAGGTCTGATAGTATCTTCAACAACTTCTTGCTCTGCTGATGAGCTACCGCATCCTGATATTATTAAAGATAGAGTTGCTAATGTTAATAATATGAATAAACCTCTTAATCTCTTCATCTTCTTCCTCCTTTAAAACTATTTAATATTTATAATATCAAAGTTCCCTAATGCTCTTTGCACCTCTGCTACTGCAATTAAGTAATTATAATTTGTAAGAAACTCCTGTCTTTTAGCAGTGATTACTGCTGATTGAGCATCTAACAGTTCTGAAATAGAGACAAGCCCTTTAGAGTAAGCATCTCTAACCAACTCTAAACTCTTATATGCTGTATTTACTGCTTCTTGAGAATACATATTCTTTCTGTATTCCGTATTAGCTGCAATTACTTTATTTCTAAGATTCTGCTCTACCTTCTTTAATAAAGACTCTTTTTTCTTCTTTAACTGCTCAATCTCTTTTTCAACCTTTGCAAGCTCAACCTGCTTATCCCCACCATCATATAGTGGAAAAGAAGCTTGAATTCCTATACTCCATTCATCTTCACCATGTGCATCTACACCTGCTGGACCATCTATACCCCATTCTTCTAAATAAGTATCGTATTGGGCAGATAAACCTACTTGTGGTAGATAGAACTTTCTCTTCTTCATTAAATATTCTCGTTCTTTAACTTCAATTAGATAGTCTAAGCCTGCTATCTCTGGAGAATTTTTAATACTCTCTTTAATCAACCTACTGCTAATATCTTCTAGTTCCCAAGGGTTTTTCACATCAAATTTATCCACCAATTTTTGAGATATATCAGCAGTGCTTACCTCTTCTAATCTAATATCTGCTGTTAAAGGAAGGTTTAAAATTCTTTTCAGATTATCTTTCACCATCTTTAGTTGACTCTCTGTCTCTGACAATCTACTTAACTCTACTGATTGTTGGCTCTCCCATCTATATATATCAGCAGGTCCTGTAGCACCAATCTCATGCTTGGTTCTTGCTATATTTAGATTATCCTTAGTCAACTTGACATTCTCTTCTTGTAATCTAATATCTGCTCTTGCCTTTAATGTATTAATATAAGATTTAATAGTTTCTAAAACCAAATCTAGCTTCTCTTGTTTTAATTGTAACTTTTGTTGTTTATACAATTTCTCTTTAATCTCTATATTGGCATTTGCGTCTTCACTGAATAAGACTTGTTGAAGCTTTATTCCACCAGTTAATTTCTGCTCTGATGCCATTCCCTTTGCTGCTCTAGTCTCATCTACTTGAGTATAAGTAGTATTTAAATCAAGGTTGGGTCTCTTCTTATTTTGAGCTTGCTTTAAGTTATCTTCTGCTATATCTAAATCTTTGATTTTTGCTTCTAAATCTAAATTATTATTAATTGCAATATTTAATGACTCTTTTAAAGTTAACCGTTCTCTACCTAAATCATCCTGATTAATTAATTTAGCACTCTTTAATAAATTCCAATTAGGTAAAACCCCTATTTCCTTTGCTACTTTCATATTTATGACCAATTCTTCATCACTTTTATCGATATAAACAGGTAGGTTACCTGCTTCTTTCCCAGCTAAAATCAATTCTAGATTAAGAGCCGTAGCTCTAGCTCTAACATTAATCGCTTTGTTATGGGAATATCCTGCTAAAATTCCTTCATCATTTATCATATCTGCTAATGTAAAGGTAGGAATCTTTCTTTTATTAAGTTCATCTAATAGAATAGACCTTTTACTGGCTGTTACTAATGGTGACAGATAAGCTACCTCTACTTTATCTAACTCCCTAATAATATCTTCCTTAGAGTTATCAGCGTATATATAGTCTACTTCTACATTATTCTTTTCTCCATCTACTTTCAATAATTTAGGTAGATTTATAACTCCTTGAGTAAAATTCCTTGAAATTATAAAAGTCACTTTATTAAAATCAATCAACTCTTTAAAGACTTTAATATCCCTTTCTACAATGGAACTTGAAGTTATAAAGTTTAGATTTTTTATTCCACTCTTATTCTCTTTAATTGAAAGAATCTGACTATCAATTAGAAAAGGAGCTAGAACTGGCTTCGTTAAATTATCCCTATTAATAACAGTATAAGAGCTTAAAATTCCAGCTGGAATAATAATATCTATCTCCTGATTACTTAGTAATTTATCTATTACTATATTCTGAACTGCCAGGTTATCGGCTTTAAATTCACTAAATTCAACTTGATATTCTTCAGATAATATCTGTAATATCTCTTCTTCTACACTATTTTTCAACTTTAAATTGAAATTATCATCACCTTCATAAATTATACCTATATTGACTTTAGGTAATTTCACTTGGTAATTCTCCTTAGCATAACTTATATTAGACATAAATGAAGTAGCTAATATAAGAAAGATCAAACAAAATAATACATTTCTCTTCATCAAAAGAACACCTCCATCTTTTCTAAATCAACCAATTATAATTTCACTAGTCTTATGTGAATTAATTTAATTCATCCTTTTATCACCCCTTATATTACTTATAAAAGTTATAGAGTATTAAAAGTTGGTATCAAATTAAAAATAAAAACCACAGTACTGACTGGTCAGTACTGTTAATTTATAGTATAAATAATCTTGACAATATTGTCAAGATTATTTATACTATAGAATTTATTTAATTATAAGAACTTTAACAATAGTATTAAACTGCCTCCCACTTAGGACATTTAGAACCCCAACGGGCAATAATCTCATCCTCTTGGTGAATATTAATAATCTCACAGTGATTAGGGCAAGATTTACACTCAAAACTAGAGACATGATAATTGAAGTTAGAAGTATCAAAGCCCTTAAATTCAGTAGTTTCCTTCTTCTTAACAGCATCTTGGGCTAAGACTGCAGAACCAATAGCTCCCATAACATTATGATACTCTGGTACTATAACCTCTACTCCAAGTTCCTCTTCAAAGGCTGCTTTAATTCCCTGGTTAGCAGCCACCCCACCTTGAAATACAATTGGTCCTAAAATCTCTTTTCCTTTTCCTACATTATTTAGATAATTTCTAACTAATGCTTGACACAGCCCTGCAATGATATCCTCTAAGTTGTGACCTAATTGCTGTTTATGTATCATATCAGACTCTGCAAAGACCGAGCAACGCCCCGCTATTCTCACAGGATTATCAGCTCCTAATGCAAGTCCCCCAAACTCCTCAATTGGAATATCTAAGCGACTGGCTTGTTGGTCTAGAAATGATCCAGTACCTGCTGCACAAACTGTATTCATAGCAAAATCAATAACAATACCATCACGTAAGATGATAATCTTTGAATCTTGACCTCCTATCTCTAAAACCGTCTGAACCCCTTCAACTACAGTAGAAGCTGCTACTGCATGGGCTGTAATCTCATTCTTAATCACATCAGCTCCCACAATCACTCCTGCCAAATTTCTAGCACTACCAGTAGTACCTACCCCCAAAATCTCAATATCTATTAGTTCTTTAATTCTCATCAACCCTTCTTGGATAGCACGGATAGGTTGGCCATTTGTTCTAATATATAGACTCTCTAATACATTTCTATCTTCATCAATAATAGCAATATTGGTACTAACTGACCCTACATCTATCCCCATATAACCTGCTTTCATATTATCAACTCCTCTTTCTCTTCTTTACGAGCTAATAAATCTACAAAGGCTTCTAAACGAGTAATATAACCTGCATCACCAGTATGCTCATCTAAGCTTAACGATAAGACTGGTATATTTAAATCTTTACTTACTGTTGGTAATATACTCTGGGCTATAATCTCTGGCATGCAAGTAAAAGGACCTAAATGTATTACACCATCAAAATCTTCTTCAGCATACATTACAGTCTCACCTACTGATTCTAATCCATGACCACCTACAAAATGATTCAAATAAGGTTTTGCTAATTGTTGTATATGCTGTCGATGTTTATTATCTCTAAAAATACCAAAATAAAGATGTTCTTCTATCCATTCAGATAAGTAGATAGATCTATCTACCAATACCCCTAACTCACCTAGCTTCTCTTCTATATGTAGATTTGTGAAAGGCTCTAAGATAACATAAATCTCTCCAACTAACCCTACTTTCAAAGGTTGAAACCCTTCAATTCTTTCTAAAGAATCAAAGTCTGTTCTTATTTTTTTTACAGCAGCTTCAGTTTCTGAAATACTTTGAGCCTTATCAATCAAATCTAACCCTTTTTTGTATATTTTAGTTGCCTCTTTTCGTTTTACTAGATAGGGTCTAGTCTGATTTGTTAACTTGCTAATCTGATCTAAGGCCTGTGCTTTTGCCCACGCCTTCTTCCAAGCAATATAAATTTTAGTCCAAGAAATATTACCTAATAATAACTTCAAACTCTGATAAAACTCTCTCCAATGGCCTTGTGGTGGCTCAAAGATAACCATATTAAAGTTATAACCCAAGTCCCTTAAGATATCCTTCTGTACCTCGCCATAATATCCAAAACGGCAAGGACCTATTCCCCCACCCATAATAATAGTATCAGCACCAGCTTCTAAAGCTTCAATATAATTACCTATATTTAATTTAAGAGGTAAACAAGCAAATTCAGGAGAATTTTTAACCCCTAAATCTAAAGTCTTTTGAGTAATAGGAGGTGGTGGTACAACCTCTAAACCTAATTCTATCAATAGAGTTTTAACAGCAATCGACATAGTTCCCATATGGGGAAATGTAACCTTCATCTATATCCCCTCCCATTTGATCATGTCTATAAAGGCTTCTAAACGGGTTAGCAATCCTGCTTCACCAGTATGTTCATCTAGATTTAAGGTCATAAAGGGTTGACTTCTTCTCCGCTTAGCCTCCCTTTCTATCATCTCTCCTATTAAAGAATCTGGTCCACAGCCAAAAGCTGTTAATTGAATAATCCCGTCTATGTCATTGCGATCAAAAAAGTGATGGCCTGCTCCTAACATCTGCTTACTTAATGTCCAGAACATATTTTTTGATAGATGTGAGACCCCCTTCTTTAAAGATGATTTGGAGAGCATCTCAGCTGTTATCACCTCTACCCCCATCTTCTTTAATTTACCTATTAGATTCATACTGATATGGGGGTCATAAATAATATACTCATGGCCCAAAACTCCAACCTTATATTTAGCTTCAGAATTAACCTTATCTTTCATCTCTTTTCTATGCTTTCTTAACTCTATTAGGGCCTTCCATAATGCCTTATTAACCTGCCAAGACCCTTTACCCAATACCTCTCCTACCTCTAATGCTGCTTTAAATAAATTTAGTTTACTATCTCTTAAATTTAGAGTGGTGTCAATGATAGGTGGCAGATCATCAATATTATATCTTACCATATCAGGTAGTCCCATAAACTTAGGGCATAAGTACTCCTTAGACCCTATACTGATAACTCTAGGAATAAATAAATAGTCAACCCTATCTTTTAGGTATTGGACATGACCTAAAAATAGTTTGACAGGTAGACAGGCTTCATCTACTGCTAATCTAACCCCAGCATTTACTGTCTCTTTAGTAGATGCCTTAGAGTCTACTACCTCACAATCTAACTCTTCAAAGAACTTATTCCAAGCTGGATAATATCTATGGTATAGCAAAGCTTGTGGTATACCTATTCTAGGTTTCACAGAACCAACTCCTCAATATTAATCTACTTGTTACTCTCTTTTTTAGTCTTATCCTTGACATGTCTAATATTAGGTCTTCTCTTTCTTAATGTTAGGATTGATTGCCTGAAGATATAGGTCTTTAGGGCTTGCCAATTAAACGGAATCAATGGCCATAAATAAGGGATACCAAAAGAGTTACTGAAAGCAAATAATAAGAAGATCAACATCAATCCAATAATTAATCCAGGTACCCTAAAGTAAATTACCGATATAATCAAAAATAATCGTAATAACTTTATTGTTAAAGCTAACTCATATCCTGGTATGACAAAGTTGCTTATCCCTCCAATAGCCATATAAAGGATCGTCTCTGGGCTAAATACTCCTACTTTTACGGCAAATTCTCCTAACATTAATGCCCCAATTAAACCTAGAGAGGTAGCTAAAGAACTAGGGGTCTGTATTGATGCCATACGGACTAAATCAATACCTAAGGTTGCTAAGATAAACTGTATTCCTATTGGAACTTTACCTAATTCCTCTGCCCCAATAAACTCTAAGCCTTTAGGTAACCAGTCAGGACCATATGCTAAAGTCAACCATAATGGTGGTAATACTAAAGATAGAAATATTGCAAAAAATCTAAGCAAAGACAAGTATGTTCCAGTTACAGTAGATTGGCGATAATCTTCTAAGGTTTGAGTATGGTCAAAAAAGGTAGCTGGTAAGATTAAAGCCGTTGGTGAATTGTCTACTAAAATACATATCTTACCTTCAAAAAGATGAGCACTGACAATATCAGGTCTACTACTATACCTTATTTTAGGTAAAGGATTTATAGTATCCCCTGTTAAGAAATCTTGCACAGTTCTATCAGCTAAAGGCAATCCATCCACATCAATATCTTCAATTTTACTTTTGACCTCCTCTACCAACTCTGGGTCAGCTATATCCTCAATGTAAACTACCGCTATATCATTTTGAGATCTCTTGCCTGCTCGCAAAGCTTCTGCTCTTAACTTTGGATCACGAATCCTTCTTCTAATCATCTGTAAGTTAAATAACATAGTCTCAATAAAGCCATCTCCAGGCCCTCTAGTTACCTTCTCTAATTCAGGTTCTTCAGGTCCTCTAGACATCCAAGTTCTAGCATCTATGATAATCGCCTTATCTTCACCTTCAATTAATAAGGCTTGGGGGCCAGCTAAAACTTCATTCATTAAATCATCTATATTATCTACAATGGCTACCTCATGGATAGTAAGGCGACTTTCTAGCAATTTCTTAATCGCATCAACACTTAACTCATCTGATTGGGTTTCCATCAAATGTTCCATTATCCGATTTATTAAGTCACCATTTGTTAGACCATCAATAAAGATTAAACTAACATCTTTATGACCAATCTTGAAATCTCGATTGATAAAGTCAAAGGTCTTTGGTCCATCAACTCTATCCTTAATAATCAGTAAATTTTCACTGAGTTTCTTACTAATCTTGGTCTTTTTTTCTGCCATTCACTCCACTCCTCTTTAAAATTTCCTCTAAAGCTTTAGTAGTAATAGGAGCGCCAATCTCACAATTATCCTTGCCAGACATCTTACCTACATCTCCTATACCAACAATTATTAGGTCATCATCAAACCTATTAAGTACATCAACAGTATCACCTTCTAAGACAAAATGCCCTTCTTTCTCAGCTTCTCCTTCCTTATCAACTGGTCTACTTACGAGTTTGCCCTCACAAGTTATAGAACAGTCTGGATGTATTCCTTTTACATCTTTAGCATTAGATGCCACTGCAACTACTCCCAATATCTCTATATCATCAGAGTCCATAACCTTCTCCATAGCATGTTCACCTTTACCACAATTGAAGTTACCTTCATCATCAAACATTACTACAACAGGGTCTGTAGGACAATCTTGAATTAAAGAGAGTAATTTTTTACCTGAGCAGGGTGTAGGATTTCCACCAGATTTGGAAATTACCCGTAAATTTAATTTTCTGCTTGCTTCTTCTACAGCTTTTTGCGCAGTAGAATCACCATCGGTCACTACTATTACTCTTTTTTTATCCAATAATTTTCTCCCCTTATTATTCGGATTTAAAAGAATTAATATTCAAATTTTCCTAAATAGGCGATAGATTGTACCTGTTATAAATGAATAATTCTAAAAATTAATATGTTACTATATGAGTATATTCCAACAATTTTTATATAAGTGTGAGTGAATGTTTCTATTAGGAATTGATTTTTGACTAAGGTAAAACCCCCTGGGTGAGAAACCCTTAGTAACAAGTCACTCATTCTTTACACTCACACTAAATTGTCACAATATCTATCCACCGTATCATCAAAATATAAATTAAATCCTAATAGAATACCTTTACTAATCTTTAGGTCTAAAGATTGCTGCCATTAAGAAACCAATAATTATTGAAGCACTAACTCCTATACTTCCCATCTCTAAGATACCAGCAAACAACCCTAAAAATCCATCATTTTCAGCTTCCTTCATTACCCCCTGAGTAAGAATGTACCCAAAATTCATTACAGGAACAGTGACTCCAGCTCCAGCTACATCAATTAAATAATCATAAACTCCTATTCCTGTTAAGATTGCTCCAATCACCACCATGGTAACCAATAAATGGGCAGGAGTATAATTGGTAAAATCTAAAAACAACTGACCTAGTGCACAAATTAATCCTCCAACTAAAAATGCCATCAAATACAAATTCATTCTTTATCCCTCGCTTTTAGTCAAATCTTCAATTTTTGTTGATAGATTATCTTGAATACTTGGACGACCAATTCCCTCAGTTAAATGTCCTGTTCTTTCTAAGACTACTGCATGAGCAATACAAGGAATACTCTCTCCCTGTAATGAAGTGACAGGATTTAATAAGGCACCAGTTCCAAGTAATAATATTCTATTAAAATTACCATACATTAGCTGTGGTAATAAATAGGAGGATGCTACGACGGCTGAACAACCACAACCACTCCCTCCTGCTCCACAATTTTGATTAGAGCTATAAATCATTACTCCACAATCATCAAAATTCTTACTAACATCACAACCTTGTTCTGCTAATAAATCTATTGTAATTTCCTTGCCAACCTGACCCAAATCTCCAGTAACAATTAAATCATAATCACTAGGACTGCGATCACTGTCCTCTAAATGATTTAAGATAGTATCGGCTGCTGCTGGCGCCATAGCTGACCCCATATCCTTTGGATCTTTGACCCCTAAGTCTACTACCTTACCCAAAGTAGCCATTGTAACTGCTACTCCACCAACTTGATTACTTAAAATCATTGCTCCAGATCCTGTTACAGTCCATTGCTTATATGGTGGATATTTGTCTCCATATTCATTAGGGGTTCTATACTGCCTTTCAGTAGCCTGATAGTGGCTAGAAGTAAAAGTAACTACTTGGTTAGCTGCTCCTCCATCTATCATCATAGATCCAATAGCCATAGCCTCTATCATAGTCGAGCAAGCACCAAATAGTCCAAGGAAA
Source organism: Orenia metallireducens (assembly GCF_001693735.1). Lineage (GTDB taxonomy): Bacteria > Bacillota > Halanaerobiia > Halobacteroidales > Halobacteroidaceae > Orenia > Orenia metallireducens. Next base: position 208,996 of record NZ_LWDV01000008.1, on the reverse strand, counting down.
GGAATAGGGAATTTGCGGGCAGCAAAATTAGATGCTACAATCTGATTTAATAAATCTCCAGCTAACAAACAATCTATATCATCCTTAGTTAGATTAACCTTATCCAAGGCATTATTTACAACATCTTCAGTCATCTTCATCTGGGCTTTCTCCCAAGTCTGTTGATTGTTATATCCATCACTGATTACTTGATCAAAGTAATCAGCTAAAGGTCCTTGACTCTCCTTATTACCAACAACTGATGCTGATGATATAATTTGAGGAGGATTATCGAATTGAACTGTCTGTTTACCTAATTTCTTCATTATTTATTCCTCCAAATCAAAATATTAATTTTAGTAATCCAATAAGAAATGCAGATAACATCCCATAAGTCAATACTGGACCAGCTACAGAGTATATATTTGCACCTAACCCCAAAATATATCCATCTTGTCTATACTCCATTGCTGGAGCAACAACTGCATTAGAAAATCCTGTGACTGGTACAATAGTTCCTGCCCCAGCAAATTGGGCAATCTCGTCATATACCCCTAAACCTGTTAATAATGCTCCAATAAAGATTAAAGCTATTGTTGCATACGAACCAGCATCATCTTTAGGCATACCATTATTAACTAGTACATTGATTATAAACTGTCCCAAAAAACATATTAAACCTCCTACTAGATAAGCATAAAAAAAGTTCTTTACTTTAGAATCTGTAGGCTGATGCTTTTTTATTAATTTTTGATACTCTTGTGGTGTTTTATCTATTGTTCCCATTTAAAACCTCCTATGAATTAGTAATAAATAATAAGTAGCATTATTACTTAACTGCCAACTCCTGATCCTAAGCTCATCCTGAAAACCATAACCTTGGAAATAACCAATAAATCAAAGAACCAATTACCTTCCCTAAGATAAGAATAAATAATAATTCATTCATATAATCCTTTAAACCTAAACGTTTACTCAATAATGGTAGTACTTTTAAAGTCTCAGTTAACGCAGCAGCTATTAATCCAATAAATGTACCAAAAACAAACCCTACCAAGATAACCAATAAATTATTGATAAAGAAAATACTAGGGAGTGTTAGGTTGAAAAAGTCTACTATCACTCCAAATAATGACCCTGATATTATTAATTTTTGATATAGCCAGATAGATTCATTAGAGTTACTTAAATCTATTAAACGAGGAATTACATCTAAAACCATTAAAAAAGCAACTAAAGCTACACCAACTATAACCCCTTCAGAAAAACCAATTACAACTAAGAGAACTCCTTTCATTTAACCCCCACCTAATACTTCTTAATTATTGATCACTCTTTTTAGCTAACTCAGTCTTTTGATGTAAAGAGAATTGATTGACCTTGTTCTTATATAGATACATCTCTATTTCCAAAGGGCTAGGGTCTTTCTTGTTGAATTTATACTTATAGATTTGGTTGAAGAAGACAATCATTCCAAAACCCAAACCTATAGAGTAAGGAATATTAAGTAAGAGGGGGTTTTCTTTAGACTCACCCATAATCAACTTGTAAATCTGTTGATGTACCTTAACCATACTGACATCGGCATGAAAGTTCATAATAGCCATAGCTGCTCCAAAGAAGAGTATAATTCCAATTGCAAATATATATAACCTTGAAGGCTGATTATCTCTCAAATTATTCTGAAAATTCTCTTCAATATCTACAATTACATCAGCTTCTCCTAAATGCTTTATTCCAGATTGTGGAAATTCCCTTTTGATAGCCCTTATAATCTCTAATGCTGTAACAATCATCGACTGACCAGCTTTTTCAGTTACCTCTTTGACCTTAACCTTCTCTAGCTTATCTTGTAGCTCCTTATTGGTAATGACTTCTGCTAAATCACTGATTACTAAGGTCTGGTTAGGTTGAGCCTTTACCACTCTTTTAACCCTTAAAAATATCTCTTCTTTTATACATTCCAACTGTTCACTCATTATAAACACTTCTTATCTTAGACTTACTTTGATAATTAAAGACCTTTTTAGCTCTAGGGGAGAGCTCTTTTTCCATAAAGAAATCATCCCATAGGAACCAATTAACTAAAACAAGAGCTAAAAATATAATCAAGTAAATTACTCTTTTTAAATTGATTTCAAACATCATACACATCCTCTCCTTTGCTGAAAAGAAAGCGATATAATATACCTATTAACTGTTACTATTTATATTATTAATCATTCTATCTTCTGATTTTCTAAATCTATTATGTGTAAGTAACTTAAATTTAATACAAAAAGCACAGGTTTAGCACCTGTGCTTTTCTTATAACTCTCTTCTTATTAACTTTAAAATCTTCTTCTCTAGCCTTGAAACCTGAGCTTGGGACAAATCAAGTACTTTAGCAATTTCACTTTGGGACTTTTCTTCAAAATATCTTAATTTAATTATTAGTTGTGAACGCTTGTCCAATTTTTTTAAAACATGATTTAAAGCCAACAAATTCAACTTTTCATTATAATAATCTTCATCATCAACTAGCTGATCAGCTAACTCTAAACTACTTCCTTCTTTTTCATAAACCTGTTCATGAATTGATTTAGGAGCCTGTATAGCCTCTAAAGCTGAAACTATCTCTTCAGCTGATAACCCTACCTCTTTACTCAATTCATGAATAGTAGGTTCTCTATTTAACTTTTGCTCCAATCCTTCTTTTATCTTATTAACCTTATAAGCCGTCTCTTTAACCTTTCGACTGACTTTGACAATATTATCATCACGCAAGAATACCTTAATCTCACCAATAATCAAAGGAACAGCATAGGTAGAAAACTTTACTCCTTTACTAAGGTCAAAACCATCTATCGCCTTAATCAAACCAATACTTCCAATTTGAAATATATCCTCTATAGAGTAACCACTGTTTTTAAAACGATGAGCTATCTTCATAACCAACCTTAAATTATGTTTAATCAGCTCATCCTTAGCAGTCCTATCACCTTGCTGACTTAAAGCTATTAACCTTTTAGTATCACTTTCGGCTAATAATTTATGATTATCAATATTTATCTTCGATAAGCTATTCATCTTGTCAGCTCCTAATTAACCTGTTTTTGCTCCTGGGCTGGAACCTTGACCATCTTTAATGTTGTTCCTTGGTTGACTTTTGATTCTATCTCAAACTTATCCATGAAGGAATCGATAAAGACAAGACCTAAGCCCATTCTATCAGCTGTTGTATATGCTGGCTCACAAGCAGTCTTAATATCTTCAATTCCACAGCCTTGGTCCTCTATTATTATCTCTAATTGATGCTCCTTAACTCTCATCGAAATATCTATCTCACCTACTCCACCTTTATATCCATGAATAATGGAGTTTGATACAGCTTCTGAAATTGCTACCTTTATCTCCTCTAACTCTGCCAAAGTAAAATTCAACTGTGAGGCAAAAGATGCCACCGTTACTCTAGCTAATCCAATATTATCTGATAAACTGTCAATTACTAATCTAGCCTTATTCTCCATTATCTTACCTCCCTACAATATTATCTAAGGCTTCTGCTTCCGAAGGATATACTTTAATAATCTTTAAAATTCCTGATAATTCAAATATTCTCTCTACTTGAGGAGTTACTTCTGCTATTGCTAAAACTCCCCCTTTTTTGGTAATTCTCTTATATGTACCAATGATAGCCCCTAATCCAGAACTATCAATGAATTTTATCCCATCTAAGTTTAGAATTATCCCTTTGGTATCTTCTGTTAGTTTCTGCTCTAGCTTCTCTTTAAAGATATCTACAGTATGTAAATCAAACTCTCCATAGGGTCTAACAACTAAATTATTATTACTACTCTTAAAAGATAATTTCATTCTTCTCACTCCTTTCTAATTATTAATTCAATGTTAACCATTTTTTTCCTGCAACAAATAAAAAAAAAAGACAAATAAATTTTATCTGCCTTTTGAATTGAACTTTATTTTTTCTTCTTTAAATTACCAATGGTCTTCATTTCTATCTCTTTATCTCTTACAACTATTTGATACTTCCTATCTATATGATATCTATATGATATCCATTTGTAAAATAGCCAAAGCTTTTACTTCTTAATTCTCCAGCTACTTCTATATCAACTCTATACTCACCATCACTCTCTGCAATCCCATCTACAGCCCACCTTAATTTCTTCTGCTCTCTGATTTATTTCCCAACACCGAAATTTTTACTTTATTTATCTAAGTGGAAGAATGATTGTAAATCTCAAATTTACTATAGATGTCTATAAAAGATTAAAGCTACTATTTTATACTAATCTATACAATAAATTAATTACTAATAGTTTAGATTACTGTTATAGTCTAATCACCACTTAGTTATATTTATAGTTTAGACTAGTAGAAATCATTATACAATATATCCATAGTCCGATAACAAATATTGAAATTCAAATAGTAAAATGAAATATCCCCCTCTACAAAAAAGACATTCCTTAGGATGTCTGATAACAATCAGCTTCTATTCAAAGATATTCATAATATTACTGATAAACTTCTTAAATAATTGTAAGATTAACTTAAAGAAGTTAGCCTTAGCTACTTCCTCTTTTGCTACTAAATCAACACGCCCTAAGACCTCTTCTCCCTTCAATACAACTATCTCTCCTACCTTATCTCCTACCTTAACAGGAGCAACTACCTCTTTATTAAGTCTTGTCTGCTTAACAGCCTCTTTCTCTTCACCTTTCATCACTGATATCTTCAAATCTTCCTTAGCAACTGCATCTATCTCTGGTATCTCACCTTTAAAGACCTTAACCTTACTGACTATGTCCCCTTTATTTACAATATCAACAGAACGGTGGATACTGAAGGCATAATTTAATAGACTCCTTGCTTCATTAAATCTAACCTTAGAATTTGGTGCGTTCATAACTACTGCAATAAATCTCATACCATCCTTCTTAGCTGTAGCTGATACACAAAAACCTGCCTCTTGTGTATATCCTGTCTTTAATCCATCAGCCCCTTTAAAGAAGCGGACTAGATTATTAGTATTTCTTAAAAAGCTCTCCCCATCTCTAATATGATCTATCCAGATCGATGTAAACTCCAATATCTTAGGATGCTTCAATAGCTCTAAAGACATCTTCGCCACATCAGCTGCTGTAGTATAATTTCCTTGGACATCAGGGTCTGTTGGTGGTAATCCATTGGTATTATAGAAATAAGTATTCTCTAACCCCAATTCCTTTGCCTTATCATTCATTGCCTTGACAAAGTTCTCCTCTGTACCATAAAGGTGTTCAGCAATAGCTACACAGGCATCATTAGCAGAAACAACAGCTACTGCCTTAAGTAGATGCTCAAAAGTCATCTCCTCTCCAGGCTCTAGCCAAATCTGCGATCCCCCCATCTCTGCTGCCAATTCAGTAGTGGTAATCTTATCATCCCACTTTACTCGCCCATCATCAACAGCCTCCATTGCTAATAACATAGTCATAACCTTTGTTATACTGGCTGGTGGCAACTTCTCGTGGGCATTCTTCTCATAAAGTATCCTCCCAGTCTTAGCATCCATCAAAATCGCTGACTTAGTTTGAAGGTCAAATTCAGGCTTATCTATAGCTAGAACAGTTTGAGAAATAAGACATAGTAAGATCAAAGTGATCCCTATAATAATTTTCACTCTTCTCATAAACTCACCCCACATTCTTTAATAATATTTATTAATCTTTGGGGCTAAGTATGATTGTAAAAATAAGGATAAAATTAAAATAACCCTTTAAAGATATCCTTAATCTCTTCTTTCTTCTCCTCTAATTCTTCCTTAATCTTATCCTTTGCCTTCTCTTTCTCTTCTTCAAGCTTATCCTTACCTTCCTCTAACTTCTTATCAACCTTCTCTTCTACTTTCTGTTTTGCCCGTTCTTCTATTATTGATTTATCCCAACTAAGCTCTGGATTAGTTACAGTTCCCTTTAATTTAAAGTCAAGTTGCACCTGCTTAGTTTGAGGAGTATAGAATAGTTCTTTCTCTTTCAAGCTTAACTTACTGGACTCCTCTTCAGAAATCAAATAGGTCAACTTATAATTTAAATCACCATTTAAGGTTGAATAGCCCGCAAACTCTAACTCTCCAAATTTAGTCTTAGATTTAAAGCCATTTAAATATAACTTACCATCCTTTAAATTGATATTCCCATCGAGGTCTTTAAAATCTAATTTATTATCATCAAATATATCAAACCAACTATTTAGCTTATCGATTAATATAAAATTCTTTAATTCTCCTTGAGCAATTAAAGCTTCCCCTTGTAAGGTAGCTGATTCTAAAATTTTATCTAACTCCAATCCAGTACCACCAAGCTTAGTATCTAAATTAATCTTACCATATAGCTTATTATCAAAGTCAGTAAATAAACTTAATATCTGATTGACCTCAATGTTATCAACCTTTAACTTCCCTCGATAGGTAGGGCTTTCTTTAGCTAAATCAATCTTTCCTCTACTTTTAATTTTACCATCTTTGATATTTGTTTTAAAATTATCTATAGAGATAGTCTTATTCTCAAAATCTGCCTCTAAATTCAAGTCTTTTATCTTTAACCTTTGGTATTTTAGCTGATTAATATTTACTTTGGACCTTACTTTAAAATTAGGTAGTAGTTCAGCTAACTCTTTCTCTTGTACCTCTTCATCTGTTGTTTCTTTTTTGGTAGTAGGTAACAAGGCCAGTAGCTCATCTATAGATAATGAATTAGAATCTAACTCTATCTCTATTACCACATCACTCTTCTTCTGCTCCTTTAATGCAGTTAAGAGCTTCCGCCAATCTGATACCGAAACCTTTGTAGCTAGGTCACTCTCTGCTAAATCCAACCTTCCATATAATAGCTCTAAACTCTTATTATCAACTCTGACCCTTCCTTCTAAAGTTTTTATCTCTTGAGTTAATTGGCGAACTCTTATCTGCTCTCCTATCAAGGTTATATCTCCTAAGACTTTAATTTTATCTAAATTATTCATCGGTTCTACAATTAGATTTTTGACTGCAAATTCTGCTTTAAGATCTGATTTTATCCTTCCAGCAAAATTATACTCTTTAAATTCAGGGCTTATTTTATCAATCTCTTCTTTAACCATAGCTAAATTCAAATCACTATCTAGATTTAAATCGATATCTATCTGATCAATATTACCACTTTGAGCAAAAGGTCGATAATCTATCATACCATTAATCCTTACCTTAGAATCATCTTTATTAACCTCAATCTTATCTATATTAATTATAGAATCTGCTATCTTAAACTTTCCATCAATATTCTGATACTGACTATCTTGATAAGCTAAAGAACCTATATGAAGATTAGCTACTAAATTAAAGTCTGGCAGATAAATTTCTTTGCTATTATCTTCTGTTTTATTCTTCTCCTCTATTGATTTTACTGAGCTATTAGTCATGATTAACTTATCTAAATTTAGAGTATCTGCCTCTAAAGATAAGTCTATATTACCTCCTAAATTATCTTCTTTATTAATTATATCAGTTACTAGTTCCTTCCAATCAACTACTAATAAAGTACTCTTAACCTTATCATCAGCTACTCCAATTACAAAATTATCAATTCTAAGTTCTTTATTATTTACTTTCAGCTGAGCATCTACCTCTTTTAGATCAACAGGTAACTGATTATTATTCAACTTTAAATCAACTAATCCAATCTGACCATTTAAATTGATATTTTTTATATTTTTCTTAATATCTTTTAAACTAATATTCTTAGCAGATATATCTGAGCTTACCTGACCTGTTAAGTCCAAATTTAATTCTATTGGTAACTTAGCTAATAACTCTTTAAGCTTTACATCGGTCTTTAACTCTAAATCTAATTTAGGATTAGAAAAGTCAATTAGCTCAGCTTTTAATCCAAAAGTTGAGCTTTCTACCTTTCCAGCAAAATTGTCCACTTGCAGAGTATCTTCTCCTAAAATTAATTGCAACTTACTACTTAAATCAAGCTCTCCTATACCTAGATTCAATTTCTCAAAATTTAACCTCTGCTCTACTAAGTCAAAATTTAACTGATGTTCTAGATTAAAACCTAAATCTTTAAAATGCAGATTATTTGCTAAGCCTAAAATAACTATATTCCCAATCTTGGATTCTCCTGCTGTTATCAGCTTATCTTCTTTTCCATCTAATAAAAGAGTAATCCTAGAGTTAATATTCTCTAGCTTAATGTCCAAATTAGAGCTCTGGTCTAAATATCTTACTCTACCATCAATTATCTCTAATTTATCTAAATTAAAGTTTAGACCAATCTGGCTTGACTCCTTGTTCTTATCATCACTATTCTCTTGTTTAGCTACAAATTGATAATTTACCTCTCCAGATTCATTAACCTCCAAAGAGACAATAGGTTTAATTAAATTGACCTCTTTAATCTTTATCTCTTTATGTAACAAAGGTAATAGAGCTACATTCAAATTAAAAGTATCAAATTCAGTAAAGTATCTCTCTTTAAAGCCATCACCATTAAGAATCTTAAAACCATCAATTCTTAAACCAAAACCACTTAAGAATTTAAGAGAGATATCTTCAATTATAACCTCTCTATGCAAATTTTCCTCTAGCTTAGGGATTATCATCTTTTCTAATTTATCAGAATTGAAATAACTCTTTAAATATAGAATCCCTCCAATTAAAATAACTAAAATTGTTAATAATAAATATACAGATATCCTTTTAATATTTAGACCATTATTCTTCTTTAACCCTGGTTTCATAAACTATATTTACCTCCTATTAAAAATTAATTGCTCTACTGATAGAAACTATTTTAATATATAAGATATTAATAACCATAATAATAAATCTATTCTTTTACTATTTAAATTCTTAGGTTAACTCCTTTTTCCTCTTTCCAAATTTATAAAATTAATTCTACAACATTACTAAACCTAAGTTAAGAACTATTTGATTATTATTCAAAGAATTTTGAATAATAATATATTTTTTACAATGTAAAAGGATAATCGGCTTTTTTCTAGAATTAACTATATAGAAAGTTTTAAAGGCTTCGTATATAATTATATTTTAATAAAGGGGGTAATAGATATGAATCAGAAATATATTAATCCAATATTTGAAGCTGCTAAGAGTGTACTGAAAAATATGATGCAAATAGATGTTAACAGAGGGGAGTTAACTCTTCGCAAAAGCCCTTTTTCAGCTCAAAAAGTCAATGCTTCTATCGGAGTTACTGGAGATTTAAAAGGATTTATCTATTATAGTATGTCTGAACAGACAGCCTTAGAGGTATTTGCCAAAATGTCAGGGATGTCAATGGATGGATTCGACGAATTAGTAAGCTCCGCTATTGGAGAATTAGCTAATATAGTTACAGGAAATTCACTTACTAAGTTATCTGAGTTAGATTATCAATGTGATATCACTCCTCCATCAATTACATATGGGGATAATGTACAGATTACGACAAATCAAAGGCAATTCTTAGTAATTCCTTTGCATACTGAAATCGGTGATTTTGAAATTAATGTCTCTTTAGAGGAGAAGAAATAAAAAGAAGTGGTTCACTTAATTAAGTGAACCACTTCTTTTACTTTTAATCTATAATCTCATAAATCAATGGATTCAATTCAGGCTTTGTATTACCAATCTGATAAGCCTTTAATAAGATTTCTTTAGCTTCTTTTACTTTAGTCTTATCATTATAATATAAGGTAGCGATAGTCTCTCCCTCTGTTAGCTGATCCCCTACCTTCTTAGCCAAAGTCAAGCCTACCGCCAAATCTATTTCCGATTCTTTAGTCTCTCGACCTGCTCCTAAAATCATTGCACTAATACCAACCTCTTCTGCCTCTATTCTCTGTACATAGCCACCTCTTGGAGCTTTAACCTCTAAGCTGTATTTAGCCTGTGGCAATAAATTAGGATTATCTACTACTTCAGGATTTCCACCTTGGTTAGTAATTAGTTCCTTTAACTTATCTAAGCCACTTCCGTCACTGATTGCTCTTTCTAGCATCTCTCTAGCTTCTTCAGTGCTGTTAGCAACCTCTGCTAATAATAGCATCTGTGTTCCTAAGGTCAGGCATAGCTCTGTCAAGTCATGGGGACCTTCTCCTTGAAGGGTATCAATAGCCTCCTTGACCTCTAAAGCATTACCTACAGCCCATCCTAAAGGTTGGTCCATATCAGAGACAATAGCAATAGTATTACGCCCTACCTCTTGGCCGATTTCCACCATAGTCTTAGCCAGTTTCACTGCCCCTTCATAGCTCTTCATAAAGGCACCATTACCAGTCTTCACATCCAATACTATAGCATCTGCTCCAGAGGCAATCTTCTTACTCATAATACTACTTGCAATCAAAGGAATAGAATCAACAGTAGCAGTTACATCACGTAAAGCATATAGCTTCTTATCAGCAGGAGCTAGGTTACCAGTCTGTCCTGCTATAGCTACTTTATTCTGATTAACACTGTCGATAAATTTATCCATACTTAAGGCTGTACTAAAGCCTGCAATAGATTCTAACTTATCAATAGTTCCCCCAGTATGACCCAAGCCACGCCCAGACATCTTAGCCACTGGTGCACCACAAGCAGCTACTAAAGGTGCTAAGACTAAAGTTGTAGTATCACCTACACCACCAGTACTATGTTTATCAACCTTAATGCCCTTGATTGAACTCAAATCTATATTGTCACCAGACTTAGCCATAGCCTCTGTCAACTTAGCAGTCTCTTCTTTATCCATTCCTTGGAAGAAGACAGCCATTGCCCAAGCTGACATCTGATAGTCTGGAATCTCACCTTTGGTATACCCTTTAATTAAAAATTCTATCTCTTGATTACTTAATTTCTTACCATCACGTTTTTTATGAATAATATCATAGGCTCTCATTAGTTCCCCCCCACTTTTTAGTTTACAGTGTACAATGTACAGTTGCCATTCAAAAGATTAATTTCCTTTAAGACCTTAACTGTACACTGTCAATCGTTAACTCTTAACTGATTTTATTATTCCTCTGACCAACTCGATAAACTTAGGCTTAACTCGATTAGCTGTCTCAATAACCTCTTCATGCCCTAAAGGTTCTGGTAGAATTCCTGCTGCCATATTGGTAATACAAGATATTCCTAAAATCCCCATTCCCATATGGTTTGCTACAATCACCTCTGGTACAGTCGACATCCCTACTGCATCTCCACCTAATCTCTGTACCATTCTAATCTCTGCTGGAGTCTCATAGGTAGGTCCAGAGAATCCAACATAGATACCTTTTTTAACAGTAATCCCTTTCTTCTCTGCTACCTCTTCAGCTAATTTAATTAACTCTTTGTTATAAGCTTCTGACATATCAGGAAAGCGTGGTCCTAACTCATCCTCATTAGCTCCAATCAATGGATTAGTCCCTGTAAAATTGATATGGTCAGAGATCAGCATAAAGTCACCTACATTGAAATGGCGATTGGCTCCACCAGCTGAGTTGGTTACAAGTAACTTCTCTGCACCTAACATCTTCATTACCCTTACTGGGAAGGCAATAAAGGATATATCATAGCCTTCATAATAGTGGAATCTCCCTTGCATCGCTACAACCTGCTTACCCTCTAGCTCTCCTAAGACTAACTGTCCCGCATGCCCCTCTACTGTCGACACTGGAAAGTTAGGAATGTCTCCATAAGGTATTTCAGTCTTATTCTCTATCTCATCAGCTAATACTCCCAATCCTGAACCTAAAATCAATGCAATCTCTGGAGTAATACCTGCTTGATCTTTAATATAGTTTACACTCTCTTGAATCTTCTTCATAGTCTCACTTGGCATTGTTTTTTCCCCCTTTTTCCAATATAAAGTTAATAGTGTTTAACTATTAACTTTATATTAACTTACTCACAATCTAACTAAAATTATTTAAAATATTCTTTGGGGAAAGCTTATCAGCTTTTTCCCCAGTTACTTTTGCCATTGCCGCAAAAGTAACCAAACCTACGAGTTTTTATAGAACAAAAAACTCTCCGTGGCAAACCCAGCCCAGTCTAGAAGAAATTAAACTCACTACGCAACCTAAATACTAACCATTATCATTAATTAGAATATTTAGTTTAAATTTAATTTAATTCTAAATCCTTGTTCAATTTTTGCTTCGTTCAAACAATAATTTTTTTCGATTCTAAGAATATTAACTGTCAACTATTTTCTTATCTCTTTCAAAAAGCTTGTTCCATTCCCTGTTCCTTTAACTCCAAAGATTTCTGCTAGAGTAGCTGCAATATCACTAAAAGTCTCTCTAACTCCCAATTCAGCTCCTGCTTTTACTTGCTCGCCATAAACCAATAATGGTACATATTCTCTAGTATGATCTGTTCCTTTATAAGTTGGGTCACAGCCATGATCAGCGATAATAATCAGTAGGTCTTCTTCATTTAGTTGCTCTAGAATCTCTGGCATTCTCTTATCAAAGTTCTCTAGTGCCTTAGCATAGGCCTCTGGGTTTCTACGATGCCCATATTTAGAATCGAAGTCTACTAAATTTGTAAAGATTAAACCTTCCTTTTCAGCCTTTAAGTAATCTAAAGTCTTATCTACTCCATCCATATTACTTTTGGTATGGACTGCATCAGTAATTCCTTCACCTGCATAGATATTCTCAATCTTACCTACTGCCATCACCTTATAACCTCCATCTTTAAGATGATTTAAGACAGTCTTCTCAGGTGGTGTTAGAGAGTAGTCCTTCCTATTAGCAGTACGTTCAAAGTTACCAGGTTCACCTATAAAGGGTCTAGCAATAACCCTTGCTACTGCATGCTCCCCTTGCAATATCTTACGAGCCTTTTCACACATCTCATATAGTTCATCAACTGAGATAATATCCTCATGGGCTGCAATCTGGAAGACACTATCAGCAGAAGTATAAACGATAGGCTTACCAGTCCGCATATGTTCTTCGCCTAACTCTTTGATAATTTCAGTTCCTGAAGCAGGCTTATTGGCTAGGCTCTCTCTACCAATTGCTTGATGAAATTGATCCATCACTTCATCAGGAAAGCCATCGGGATATGTTCTAAAAGGGTCTTTAGAGATAAGTCCTGCTATCTCCCAATGCCCAGTGGTTGTATCCTTCCCATTGGACTCTTCTGCCATCTTGCCACAGGCAGCCTTTGGACTATCAACTTTTGCTACTCCTTCAATATCTGCAATATTACCTAAGCCAAAACTCTCTAAATTAGGAAGCTTCAATCCTCCAACTGCCTTTGCAGTATTCTGTAAAGTAGCTGCCCCCTGATCACCAAAATCAGCAGCATCAGGTAAAGCTCCAATCCCAACACTATCTAATACAATTATATTTACTCTTTTAATGTTCATAAAATTTCACCTCTATTCTTAGTTTTTACTAATTGTAAATTGTACACTGTAAACTATAATTTAGTTTAACCTATCTTTGCACAAATATTACTTTTATCCTCATCTTGTTAGACGTCAGACCAATTCTATGTATATTATTTCTGGGTAAGATTAAAAATCCCTGCTCAATTGATAAAAAAAATTAATTTTTTTTATTAATTTCTATTATAAGGACTTTTACGGTTTTATTCTACTATTTACATTATACTTATATTGTGGAAGGTAACTCATTTAATTATGTAGAAAAGTAAATTTATAATTATTATATAGGAGATGTTAAAATGAAAATATTAGAACAAAAATATTTATTTGAAAATAGGATTTTTGAAGTGAAAAAATAGCATTAGACTTAAGGTTAAATCTATTCAAAATGATTTAGAAAGATTTATACCTTTTGAAGAAATTAGTACTAAAGTAATAAAAATAAAGTCAACTCAGCTTGTACATCTGTTTTTGGGACTTCTGTTTTTGGTTATGAGTATAGGATTCATTATAGGTGAAAAAGGAAAGTTTAGTTCTTCTCTTCTCGTGGTTTTTTCTATGTCATTTACATTTGCAGTAATATTTTTAGTTACTTATTTTAAAAGTAATATACCATATAAATATATTCAATGTCAAGATTCTATAATCCAGTTTTTTATAATAATCGTAATAAAAAATCAGTACATATTTTTATAGAAAACATGATAGATGAGCGAAATGAATTTTTAAAAAATAAGTATTTAAAATTAGATGAAACAATAGATAGAGATTTATTCTTAAGAAGAATTAGGTGGTTAATGGAAGTGGAGATTATTGATAATCACGAATATGAAGAATTAAAGAACAATTTTTTAATACCTAGAGAAACATTAAAAGATCAAAACAAATCATTTTATAACTAAGGAGATAATCTCTTCAATAAGTAAGGTTATAAAATAAATAGGGACGCTATTTTACAGGAGGTGATTTTGATAGCAAAGAAAGTAATCTTAATACATGGATATAATAAAAATCAGAAAGATATGATTACCTTAAAGGAAAACTTGACTAAATTAGGCTATAATGGGCTATTAGTTAGCCTCCCTTTAACCTTTAAAAGAATCGAATATTGTACTTCTCTTTTTGAAGAAAGAGTAGAAGAAATAATACCAACTCTAGATAAGAATGAAAAGATTAGCCTTGTAGGTCATAGCACAGGTGGACTGATCATCAGACACTTCTTATCTAAGACAAAGCATACAGCTAAAATAGATAGATCTGTTCTGATTGCTACTCCAAATCAGGGAAGCCAATTGGCTACTATAGCTGCAAAATTATCAACTACCTTCACTAAGGTTTTTAAAACATTAGACTCATTACACCCTAATAACATAAAGAAACTAAATTTAAAAGATATAAGCACTGTTGAAGTAGGAGCAATTGCTGGCAATAAGAGCAATCTACTACTAGGTAAGCTATTAGCAGAAGAGAATGATGGTAGAGTTCAAATCAGCTCTGTAAACTATTATGGCTTAAAAGATTTTATTATCCTTCCCTATGGTCATAAAGAGATTCATCATCAATTTAGAACAGCAGAATTAGTTGATTCTTTCTTGAGAATTGGTCAATTTAAAAGATAAAATAAACTATCACCCATTCTTTTATAATCACAATATAATAACTACCTTAAAAATATCTTTTGTAACAGATATACACCGATTACTTCAAAAGTTTTTAAATTAAATCTTTAATCTTATATCAGTCTTTTACCTTTGTTAATCACCACAAAGAAGTAATCTTACGGAAAACACATACTCTATCATTGAGATAACCTGAGAAATAGAATTCCTTTAAAGAAAATTTTTAAGTTGAACCTTTTTACCTAATCATAGTCTCAAGTTGACAAATATCTAATATATATTATAATATATATTAGATATTTTTATAAAATTAGGAGGTAAAATGATGAATTGTTATATTCACCCTAAAAAAGAGTCGATTGGAACATGTGTTACCTGTGGCAAATTTATTTGTAATGATTGCAATACTGAATTATCTGGAAAAAATCATTGTAAACAATGTGTTAGTGAGATATTCGAAGAAAGTAAGAAAAAAATGGATAAGTTAGAAGATAACAAACAACAGCAACCTATGGTATTTATGAATGCAGGAGGTGGTGGTGGTTCTTCATCAAGTTCTTCATCAAGTTCTTCATCAACTGGCACAGCTAGTGTTCCATCTCCTCATAAAACTCTTATTCCTTTAAAGAGTAAGGTTATTGCTGCACTATTAGCAATTTTCCTTGGTACTTTTGGAATACATAAATTTTACTTAGATAAAACTGGGCAAGGAATAGTATACCTCTTACTTTGTTGGACTGGTATTCCAACAATGATAGGCTTAATTGAAGGATTAGTATATTTATCTACAAATGACTATATTTTTGCAGCAAAATACGGTGGTAGATATATTTAGCTATATTTTTCACCACATATATATATTGAATAAATATTAGTAATTATAAATCTTGAGTCATATGTCTTTGGCAAGACCTTTACTATCTTGACTCATGACACATGACTCAACTATTACATCAATTTACAATATCAAAATTATAATATAAATTTAACAAAAATAGCCTTTTATCCTTTTAATTATCAGCTACCTTTATATAACTATCCCCTCCACCAGCCTAAGCAAATATGGGACTACATAAATTTCAACTAGGGCTGCTAAAAATAGTAACAAGGCAATCCCCACCATAGAGAAGGAATACCCCACTAACATCCTCTTAAGATTATACTTTCTTCCTGTTAAGATTCCTCCCCCAAATCTAAATACAAAGATACAACTTAAAAATCCACCTAAGATTAAGCTAGGAACAAGAATTAAATTCTGGGGCATAATTGAAGTCAATGCCAACAATGCTCCTTTAAAGAACATCTCCCGAATCAGAAAAGTCGAAGTAAAACCGACTATAAATCCTCTCAAGATTATCAGCAATGGGATAGCAACTACTCCCACTAGAGTAATTGCCAATACCCAAAATAGCAAGGCATACTTGAGATTAGCAAGAATAACATTTCGAGTTATTAGCTGCTGATTATCACTTAATAGTTCATTGACCTCTGTTATAAATCCAGATAAATAATTCAATAAAACCGTCTTCTGCTGATAAGTCAAAGTATTAGCAGCAACAGACCCAGCGATACTACCACCAATAAAACAGACCAATATAAAGATTAAAATCAACATATTATCTCGAAAGAAATTATTAATCTTTAACTTTATATATCTTAAATTAGCCATTCAAACCTCCTTGAAAAGCAGTAATGAGTGACGAGTGACGGGTAATGAGTAACAAGTTAAAACCAAAAGACAAAAGTATCGTTATAGAAAGACATCTAGTTATTGTCTTTAAAAGCGAAGGAAATTAGTGTTTGAACGAAGCAAGTATTCTAGAGAAATAATAGCTTTAAAATAATTTTTGAATTAGAACTCTAAAATTTTTCAATCTCAATGAATAGTGATTGCGGAAAAGTTTAATTTCCTTCTTGATTAGGCTGGCTTTGCCACGGAAGGTTCTATGAACCTGTAGGTTTGGTTACTTTTTCGCCCTGAAGGCACTACGCCTAAAGAAGTACTCTTGGGGTGCATCAAGGACGCCCCGTAGGAAGTAGTCTTGGGCTGAAAACGTAACTCGCCATTAGGCGAAACCTTTATCTAAATTTAAAAATTGGATATCATAGATACCCAATTTCTAATGTTAATTATTATGTTACAAGTAACCAATTTTATTACATCAAACCTGCAAAAAGCCCTCTTCTATTATCAATTTAGCTATATGTTCTGCTGCCAAGATATCTTCATAGGAGTTAGAACTAGCTGCTACTAAGGTAATCCCTGTGTTATACTTCTCAGCCAATGCAATTGCTCGTTTAGCTGAATCCTTAGCTGGTTTAATCCCCTTCTTAATACCTGTTCTCACAATAGTTCCTGTAGTAACTTGTGGTGCACCATGGGTATATGCAGCATCAAAAGCAGCTCCTCCAGAGTCAGTAATAATCAAAACGACCTTATCCTTAAAATTAGCTAAATCAGCCACCTGTGAACCTATATTTGGTATTATCTTAGCAACCTTTGCTCCAGAGCGCTTAACTCCTACCATAGCCTGTTGGATATTGTTCAATCGCTCCGCTTCTGTTCCCATTCTAGGCTCTGTGACTATAATCAACTCTGTGTTATACTTTACAGCCTTCTTTCCTGCAAAATAGCCAATCTTCTCAGGATTGACCGTTACTGGAACTGATACTTTATCAGAACTAGCCCCAAATATCTCTATAGCACCAGCATCTAAAGCAGCCTCTGCTGTAGTTGACATATCAATAATATCAACAATTACGATTACATCACCCTTTCTAGCAGCCTGAGCAGCTCCAGAAGCATTTGATGTAATATTTAACGTATGCAAACCCTCTCTATTATTCGATAACCTTTCCATATTTGCCACCTCCTCCAGGCAGAATAGATAATTTTCCTTCTCGTGCTCTAGTTATATTTGTTGCTACCTTCTGACCCACTACCTCTGCTAATTGCTTATGATCAGCCTTATGTAGAATCTCCATTTCAGTACCAAAGGCTTTCAACAACTTCTCCAAAGTCTTCTTACCTACACCTGGGATATCGACCAAAGGAACCTGATGGTGATACTCTGGTCTAAAATCGGGACTAAAAGAATCCTTTCTACTAGAAATTTCTAAAACTCTATCTAGAACCCCTTTTACAATCTTATGTTCACTATCTTTAAAACAGCTCAAAGCAGGGTAATTATCTACCAATGTCTTCTCACATTCTAAACAATAACTTCTATAGTATTTACCCAATCTAGGCTCCAATCCATAATTACCGATTATCCTTCTTCCCTGCTCTCTCTTTAACGCCAATAATACCTCTTTGAAGGTAGGCTGCTCTAACAAAACTTTATTATACTCTCTACCAATTTTAGCCAAAGAATGGGCATCAGAGTTACTTAAGAAGGTCTTTTCTCCTAATTCATTAAGGTAATCTGCCAATTCACTATCTGCACTCAATCCTAGCTCTATAGCATAAACCTTCTGAAAAACTTCTTCGCCAAAGATATCTACTAGACTATCACCATAATTTCCATATAAACCTCGATGGGGTGTAAAGCAGTGAGCGGGAATTAAGATTCCACCGAAGCTATCAACAACTCCAAAAAGTTCTTTAGCTGACAAATAGGTCATTTGGGTACTGAGATTAATATTAGTAACATGTTTAGATAATTCTTGGCTAAAAGCCTTGATATCCTCTAGATATGGGAAGTATCCTATTAGATGTGCCTGTCTACCAGCTTCAGATTTCACTTCAAGCTCAGAACCCAATATTATTGTTACCTTTTCTTGATAGCTCAATCCACCATCCTCTAAAGGAATCAGCTTACCTTCATCAACTAGCTTCTCAATATCTTTAATCACCTCAGAAGATGCGGCATCAACGATTCCTAAGATATCTATCCCCTTTCTACTTGCTCCCTCACTGATGATATTCTCTATAGTTAATCTATCAGAGGCTGTAATTTTTACTCCTTGACCTGAATTAGTCCTACCTATATGTAAGTGCAAATCCATAAAGTACTCTTCCATAACTACTCCTTATCTAACTGAGCCATTAAATACTGTAAGCCTATAATCGTCTTAGCATCCCTAAACTTCCCTTCTTCTAACATCTTGGAAACCTCTGCAATCTCTATCTCCTTGATTCTGACAAACTCATCATCATCAGGCTTCTGCTCATATTCTGTTAACCCTTTAGCCAAATAAATCTCTATAATCTCATCAGTAAAGCCAGGGCTAGTATAAAAAGAACATAACCATTCTAAAGAAGTTGCTCTATACCCAGTCTCCTCCTCTAGCTCCCTATGAGCACACTCCTCTTTATCTTCACCTTTCTCCAGTTTACCTGCTGGAAGCTCCAATAATATCTCTTCACCAGGCTTACGAAACTGTTCAACCAAAATAACTTTAGAGTCCTTATAGGCTACAACTGCCACCCCTCCACTATGCTCAACTATCTCTCTCTTAGATAAATTACCATTTGGCAATTTAACATCATCAACCCTTAAGTTTATAATATTCCCTTCAAAAATCATCTTACTATCAACAGTCTTCTCCTTTAAACTATCCATCTGATCCATCCTTTCCTATCTCTTCACTAGCAAGTATTCCAGCTACACCTGCTGTCATAAAATATTCCTTCTCTTCCTTTAAACCTCTACCCATAGTTTTAAAGGTAAAGTCTAATCTTTCTAACTCCTTTAATACTCTATCACCTTCACGATATATAATCTGATGTTTATTATTAATTCCAGCCTCAACTAATTGTTCCTTGATGACTCCAGCCCTCTTCCTATCAAGATAAGGAAGACCAACTTTAGACTCTACCATCGTTAATTCACCCAAAGTAGTCCTACTATGATGGCTTAGTCCATAGTGTCGTTCTCTTCTATCACCAAAGCCTATTCTAGGTACACCAATTGGAGAACCTCCTAACTGATAGACCGCATTTAAAATGTTTGCCTGCTCTACCCCTGTAAAGCCATACTTTGTACCTGTTCCTACAATCCCAGGACCCATACAGACCACTATTATATCAGCTTCACTGACTTCATAGGCACTAATCAATCCTGAATAGATATTAACAGCTTCTAAGTCACCACCAAAGGCATGACCTATAGTAACTGTATTATTAATAATCCCTTCACTCTTTAAAAAATGAACCATATTACTGAATCTAATAGGTAAGGCTGCACCATCGGTCATAATATAAGTTATCTTAGCTTTAGGAGAGATTGCTTTAGCCATTACTGTTATAGGAGCTAGCATACTATGTAAAGTTCCTACTACAACTGGTGTCCCACTTAAAGAATGAAAGTTATTGATACGTTCATGATAGGGACTATCCTGCTCTTCGGTACTAAAAGTTTGAATCTGATAAGGGGTATATCTCATCTTCATAATATGCCCTTTTTCATCTCGTTCTCTAGCATGATTTAAGATACATATAATAAAGTCATATCCTCCAGTTCCTAAGTTCAAAGATGTTGCAGTTGTATTTACTACTACATCATCACCTTCTCTTATCTCTCCTACTAAATCGTCATAACTTATCCCTTTCTTCTCCTTACCTTCAATCTCTAGCCTAACAATGGTCAAACCATCTCGTTGGGATAAAATTTCAATAACCTTGCCTTGCCTAATTTCTATCATAATAATACCTCCACAGATTAAATAATTATTTCAATATAGAGAATTAAAATCCTGCAAAAAACCATTCTTAGTTACAATACTGAAATTAGTATATCTATCTAATGCAGAAAAAATTCTAATTATATTAAACTACTTAACTAGATTACCTTTATTTAATCGACTGCAAAACTGGATAAAGCTCTTTATAGATTAGAATATTTATAAAATAGTTACTTAATTACTTATCATAATCATCTAACTCTCATTAAATATTATAACCATCTTTATTATTAGAAGGTCAAAATAAAAAATCCCAGCACTCCAATGCTGAGATAAAAGATATAGTTAATTAACAAGATATTTTTTGGTGTATTCTAAAATTAATTCATCAAGTTGCTTACTCAACTTTAATAATTCCTTCTTCTTTATATTCAAATCATAATCCAATAACTTCTCTTTCAATACAGAAATCTGTTGATATAAATCAGATTCTACCAAATTCTTCATCAAGCTCCCCCTTATCATTTATTATAGAACTTATAAAATTATTTGATAAAGTTAAAGTTTGTCATTAAAAAGATTATATATAAAAGTAAATGAAAAATCAAGTAATATCTTACCTAATTTTGGTTTTTCTGTGAAAGAATTTAATAGTAATGAATAAGAAATAATAAGCAACTAGTGATAAGTGAGAGCAACCAGTAAATGACACTTGTACCTGTTACTCTTCACCCTTTATTGTCTTAATATCCCTATAAGATCTTATTTTAACTTCATACATCTATATAGAACCTCTATCTAGCTGCTTCTCTAATCATAGAAGTGCAGAACTTAACAGCATTAAGTAAATCATCGATCTTAATATTCTCATCTACAGAATGTACATCTGTCATACCTACACTGACATTTATTGTTGGAATTCCTTTACCATTAAAGATATTAGCATCACTACCACCACCAGTAGACTGTAATAAAGGTTTAATCTCTATGGCCCGGGCAGCCTTGACAGCTATATCAACAATCTGGCTATTTCTAGATAGATCAAAGGCAGGATACATTCTCTCCACATCAATCTCAACCTTAGCTTTAAATTTAGCAGCAGCTCTTCTAAAGATATCTGCCATATGCTTAGTCTGTCTATCTAATTTATCTACTCTAAGGCTACGAGCCTCACCTTCTAATTCTACTAAATCTGGCACAATATTTGTCGCTTGACCACCTTTAATTACACCGATATTAGCTGTAGTATCTTCATCAATCTGACCTAACTTCATACTAGATAAAGCTACACTTGCCACTTTAATAGCATTGATTCCTGCTGAAGGGTTCATCCCTGCATGGGCCGCCTTTCCTATTACCTTGACATTGATCTTATCCTGGCAAGGAGCTTGAGTAACAATCGTTCCAATCTCTCCACCAGAGTCAAAAGCAATCCCAAAGTCAGCATCAATTAGACTATAATCCAAGTTTTTAGCACCTAACAATCCAACCTCTTCCCCAATTGTAAAGACAACTTCTAAATTTCCATGATCAATATCATTCTCTTTAACTAGCCTTAAAGCCTCTAAGATAGTTGTAATTCCAGCTTTATCATCAGAAGCTAAAATAGTCTCACCATCACTATAAACTATTCCCTCTTTAATGATTGGCTTAATACTTCTGCCTGGAGTAACTGTGTCCATGTGAGCACTTAATAATAATGTCGGTTTAGTAGCATCACCAGCCAATTTGGCAATAATATTTCCAGTCTCCCCACCCACTTTCTCCCCTGCATCATCTCTAGTTACTTCTAATCCTAATTCTTCTAAAATTTTTACTAAATAGTCAGCAACCTTACCTTCTTCCTTAGAGATACTATCTATCTGTACCAAATCTAAAAACTGTTTTATAATTCTTTCCTGATCCATCGACTACAACCCCTCAATATTATTTTAAAATTTTATCTAAAGTCTTGATAATTAATCCTTAAATTTTAAAAGTTAAATATAAAGGCTATTAACTATTATGTAAGACCTTTGCATTTTAATTATTCATTACTTTTATTTATATTAAATATTATTTCTATAATACCTCTTTATAAGATAAAAATTCACTCTTAAAAGTAAACACAGCTGCAAGAAAAAATCCTAGCCCCAAAAGGCTAGGATTTTATATATCAAAGATTAATCATTTTTCATCGCAATATTTAAGCAAACTGCTAATCCACCAAATAAAATTGTAGATCCAAAAATCAACATTCCGATTGCTCCTGCTGTCATCTTACATCTCCCCCTTTGCAGCATCTACATTTAATAATACATCTTCATTCCAGCTGATATTCTTCATCACATAAGCTAAAACTAATAGACCGATAACAAGTCCCCAACCTAAGGTCATAAGGGCACTAGTTGGATATCCTCCATAAGCTACAGTAAGCTCTGTTTTAACCTTCATAATCAACATGTAACCTAGAACAATAGAAGTTATATACTTAATAGAGATATCCCACCAGTTACCAACTTTAAAGTCAGAAACTTGATTTACATGCTCTTTTACTGTAGTTAACTTCCATAAGTAACCTAAGATGATACATTCAGCCAATCCTACTACAGCTAATCCATAGTTATTTAAGAAGTGGTCTACTAAGTCTAAGATTGAGATTCCTAAACCTGTTGCAAATACAATAGTACATAAGAATCCACCTAGAGATACTACAGTAACAGCTTTCTTTCTAGTCATCTTAAACTTATCCATAATTGAAGATGTAAAGGCTTCAACCAAAGAGATGATTGATGATAATCCAGCAACAACCAATGACATAAAGAATAGAATTCCAAAGAAAGAGTTCATCCCTGGCAATAAGTTAATTGCTTTAGGGAATACAATAAATGCTAATCCAATTCCACCACTAGCAACCTCATTAATTGGTACACCTTGTGCTTGTGCCATATATCCTAAGATACCAAATACAGCAAACCCTGATAAGAAACTGAATCCACAGTTTGCAAAAGCTGTAATAAAAGCATTATTAACAACATCAGATTTTTTTGGTAAGTAACTAGAATAAGCAATCATAATTCCAAAACCTAAACTCAATGTAAAGAATACCTGTCCATAAGCACTAACCCATACATTATAGTCCTTTAGTACAGAGAAATCTGGTTCTAAGAAGTGGTTTAACCCTTCTATAGCCCCTGGTAACGTCACACCTCTGACAACCATAACACCAAGTAAGACTATTAATAAAGGCATAAATATCTTACTTGCCTTTTCAATCCCTTCTTTAATACCATTATAAAGGATAACATAAGTAATTCCCCAAACTACAGCTAAACCCAATAATACATTCGTTTTAATACTTCCAAAGTCCCAGAAACCAGTAGCTCCTAAGTAATCTTTAAAGAAGAAAGCATTAGGGTCAGCTCCCCAACTCTGTTTAACGGCAAAGACCATGTAATTAACAGCCCAAGCAACGATAACAGAATAATAAACGGTTACTACAGCAGTTACTAATACTGCCCACCAACCTAAAGTCTCATACTTCTCTTTAATCTTTCTAAAGGCTAATGGTGCAGAACCTCTCATCTTATGCCCTAATCCCATCTCTAAAACTAACATCGGGATTCCCGCAGTCAATACTGCAAAAAAGTAAGGTAATAAGAATGCACCTCCACCATTTTCATAAACCATATAAGGGAAACGCCAAATGTTCCCTAAACCAACGGCAGAACCAACTGCAGCTAAAATAAACCCAAGCCTACTCCCCCATTGGTCACGATTTTCTACATTCTTCTCCATACTCAAAAATCCTCCTTTTTGAATTTTCATTCTACTCTACTTCTTGCTACTTATTTATGACATATATAAGTAACTCATAAACTATTATATAAGGTTTAAATTGCCTAGTCAAGAATAGAATTAAAATTGGGAAAATTTATTTTCATCTTCCCAATTTATCGAGATATAATAATATCTTATTACTTTTAATTAATTCAGATAATGAATGAAACTCACTATATAAATGAATGGAAAATAATAAAAACGTAATTGAAGCTCTAATATAAATACCATAATTTATTGCTAATATTCCTCCTAAGGTTACTCCAAGTACATTTGAGCCTATATCCCCCATCATCCCTTTAGCCTGTAAATCAAATTTTAAAGCAAGTAATACCATAATTACTATAGGTATAATTAACAAATAATTTCTTAAACCTAGTCCTAAAGTTGCTAGTAATAAGAATAGTGTTACCTTTAAGGCTCTCCCTGGTCTTAAGTCCAATAGATTGATAAAATTACTCATTAATAGAATTAAAAGGGTATTAATAAATAAATCAAAGTAACTCTTATTCCAATAAAAGTTGATAAAGAAGACAATCACCAAAGAGAAGATAGCCTTAATTGCTCCTGTAGTCAACCGTCTTTCAAAGAGTAAAGATTTGAAATGTCCACTAAAACCTTGACTATCTTTATTTCCAAAGGCATCATCCAATAAGCCTACAAAAGCCATAGCCAAGATTAAGGTAATTAAAGGAATAGATTGTTGGAGTGAATAATAACCAAATAATGTTCCTAAAATCAAAATAACAATTAAATTTAAAGAAAAGATAATCCCATAACCAACAGGTATCTTATCACCTTTAAAGTTAGGAGCAACAGACTCTGCCTCCACCAAAAGGGGAGGGATTAATTTAAATCCTATTTTAGACAGGATAAAACTAACAAGTATTAGTATTGTAATAGGTAACACTATTAAACCACCTTCTTGTAATCAGAATATTAGATAGTAAAGTTAATTTATGAATAGCTATTAACTAAATTTTATTAATCTTAGAGATGAGCACAAGAGCAACATCTTTAAACTGCTTTCCTCGATGTATAAAACCTTCAAGATCTCTCTTGCTCTCACGATGCTTCATCATTACAGGAACCTCTTCTACTTTAAATCCTGCTTTACAGACATCAGCAGTTAAAGCCACTTCTACTCCAAAGCCTTTAGCAAAACTCTTTATCTCTTTGACTACATCTTTAGATAGAGCCCTCTGTCCAGAAAGAGGGGCCGAAAACTCTTGACAAGTCAACTTTCTTAAACCCCAATTAGCCAACCCCTTCACCAATCCAAAACCACCTTTAACCTGACTTGGAGGGAATTTAGCAATAGACATATCTGCTCTTCCCTCTAAGAGAGGTTCTACTAACTTCATAGCCTCTGCTGAACTATTGCCCAAATCAGCATCCAATAAGAGGATAATATCCCCATTGACCTCCTCTAGTCCACGGTTTAAAGCGGCACCTTTCCCTTGATTCTGCTCTAGTCTAATTACCTTTGTAGCCAAATTATTAGCTTTTTGATAAGTCTTATCTGAAGAACCATCATCAACTACAATTACTTCATTAACTCCATCTAAGCCCTTAATACTCTTAATAGTATCTTCTATCTTATCTTCTTCATTATAGGCAGGGATTAAAACTGAAATTGACTTATCCAATGCTCTCCCTCCTTAACACTTGGAAGATCTTTAGCTGCCACTTCAAATACCAATTTGATTAATCCTGAGATATTCTTAATATTTTCTGAATCGATTTTGATAAACTTGTCTCTCAAATCAGTAGGATAATTGAACTCTTCATTCAAATCTCCTAATAAGAGCACCTTTGTAAAATCTTTTCTTTCATCTATAGTACTTAAATCTTCGATTATCTCTAGCCCTTTAGCATCTGCCAACTTCAATGTCTTGATTATCTTATCCTTCAAATTAGAATTAACATTATTACCTACTACTAATAATAAATTTTGATCCTTTAATTGCTCTTTTACTACTAAAGGCATAATCATCTTTTGAAAATTTATATTATCAGCAAGCCTAGTCTCTAAATAGTTGACCTCTTTAGAGAACTCTTTATTCTTTGTTCTTAAAGATTTGAAATCCTTTTCTAGATTTGAGATTAAGTGCTTCTGTTCTTTAACAAGCAAATCATTTCCCACCATACTACTACCAATCAAGATGCCAATCGCTAATGTTACAAATATAATTACAATTGTAATCACATGGTATCTTAAATCAAGTAACATAATCCTCCTCCTAAAAGCCAATATTCATTCTTAATCTGATTAGTAATAATTTGAGTAATTGATTAAATGGTGCTGACACACTCATTATAGCAATAATCGGTATTAATGATGCTACTAGAACCTCTGCAACATATTTGGGCTTTATTCGGCTTTTATATAACTTATTGACCCCTTTGGCATCTACTAACTTACTTCCTACCTTCAACCTAACCAAAAAGGTACTAGCCATCCCTGGACGACCTTTCTCTAAAAAATCTATCATGGTAGTATGAGTACCTACAGCTACAATCAACTCTGCACCCTTCTCATAAGCCAATAACATAGCAATATCCTCACTTGTCCCTGGAGCTGGAAAGGTTTTAGCCTCTAAATTAAGAGCTTTAATCCTCTTCATTCCTGGAGCACGACCATCAGGATAGGCATGGACAATCAATTCAGCACCACATGCTAAAACATCATCACTAATACTATCCATATCACCAATAATAATGTCAGGTTCAAATCCATATTCCACTAAAGCATCTGCTCCCCCATCTACTCCAATTAAGACAGGTCTAACCTCCCTAATATAAGAACTAACAGCCTCTAAATCCTCTCGATAATCCTTCCCTCTAACTACAATTAATACATCTTTCTCCTTTAGCTTAATATCTACTTCAGGTATGTCTATTCCTAAAATCAGATGCTTCTCCTTTTTGGCATAATCTAGGGTGTTGTCTACAAATTTGTTCAGTTCTACTCCTAGATTCTCCTTAGTCTCTTCTAGCCTATGCTCAACCTTCTTACTGTTAAGAACCTCACCTTGAAATAATAACTTTTTATCTTTTAATATCTGACCATCTTGAATAGTAATCAAATCCCCTTCAGCTAACCTATCGAAGATATTCTTCTCAACATTATCGATAATTGGTATACCAGCTGATAATAATCTTCTAGGACCTAAATTAGGATATTTACCACTAATAGATGGGCTAGCATTGATTACAGCCTTGACCTTTCTTTCAATCAATGATTCAGCAGCTAATTGATCGATATCTTTATGATCAATTACAGCTATCTCCCCTTCAACCAATTCCTTGACTAAATCCTTCGTCTTAGTACCTAGTCTAACTCTTCCAGTTAATTGCATAATGGGAGCCTCCTAAATTTACTACTACCTTTAGTATATCTTGATTGAATTACTATCATACTTCTAATAAAAGGGAAAGAAGTTAATTTACAATTTACATTGTACAATTTAGAATTAAATTTAAAATTAAGTTTAAAATATAAATAAAAAAAGAGCATCCAAAAACCGGATGCTCTAACTTAATCTTATATTCAACTATAATATTTTCTAACTAACTCTTAATTCAATTCTCAACTTATCTGCTACTTTAGCAATAAATTGAGAGTTGGTTGGTTTACCACTAGCAGTTGTAACAGAATGTCCAAAGATTCTATTGATAGCATTGGTATTTCCTCTCTCCCAAGTAACTTCAATAGCATGTCTAATTGCTCTTTCTACTCTACTTGCTGTTGTATTAAACTCTTTGGCTACTAGAGGATATAGTTCCTTAGTTACTGCACCTAATAACTCCACTTCATCAACAACCATAGAGATAGCCTTTCTTAAGTATAAATACCCTTTGATATGTGCTGGAATTCCAATCTGATGCATTATATCAGTAATTCTTTCCTCAACATTCTTAGTGTTATTTAAATTATTAACTTGAGTACTAAGTTTGTAACCTCTACTTCCAGTAGCTACCTTAGAAGTAACTTGTTTAATTCTATTAGATAATTTCTCTAAATCGAAAGGTTTTAAGATATAATAATCAGCACCTAAATTAACAACTCGCTGTGTCAATTCTTCTTGTCCAAAGGCAGTTAACATTATTATTTTAAACTTATCAGTCACTCCTTTACTATGCAGTTCCTCTAATACTCCAATCCCATCTAAATGTGGCATAATTACATCCAACACCAATACATCAAACTCGACTTCATCGACTACTTCTAAAGCCTCAATACCATCATTAGCAATTCCTACTACTTTAAACTCATCTTGCTGGTCGAGATACTCTTTAATCAAATTACAAAAATCCCTATTATCATCTACTAATAATACCTTAATTGTATCTGCTTCTCTCATAGTACATTTTCCTCCTCATAATGACTCTATACTACAAATTCTATGTTCTCTTCCAAATTCCTCCTTTAAAAAATAAAAAAAGCCAAAGAATTTATGATACAAATTCTTTGGCAAGATTCTTCTCTAATAAATCGGTCTGCATTATCATCCATTGAGCCAAAATACCATAGCCACGAGTAGAATCATTGACAAAAACATGGGTAATAGCTCCTACTAATTTACCATCTTGCACAATAGGACTGCCACTCATTCCTTGCACAATTCCTCCTGTCTTACTTAAAAGCTCAGAATCAGTTATTCTAATAATTAATCCTTTTTCAGCTGGTTCATATTGCCTTCTAACCTTCTCTATCTCTATATCAAATTCTTCTATCTCTCCTCCATGAAGCACAGTATAGATTTTAGCAGAGCCTTCTTTTATCTCTAGAGGACTTGCTACTGGTATTGCTTCTTTAAAATAAGGATGTTTAGGTGAGATAGATAAACGACCATAAATGCCAAAATTATTATTCTTAGTGATATCTCCCAACATACCTTGTCCATTAAAGAAAGTCCCTAGCTTCTCCCCTGGTAATCCCTTGTGACTTTGATTAATTCCTGAGATATTAGCTCTAACTATCTCTCCTTCTCCTACATCAATCTTCAACTGGGTATTTGCTTCAGTAATCATATGACCTAAAGCACCATAATAGCCATTGTTGGGTTCATAAAATGACATTGTTCCTACTCCTGTAGCACCATCATCAACATAAATACCTATCATATAAAACCCATCTTTACTCTTAATAGGATTAATCTCTTTAAATTCAACCTCTCCTGATTTCTTTCTAATCTTAAATCTTAAACTTTTTCCCTTCTTACCATATTCATTAATTAATCTAGCCAAATGATACTTATTCTTGATTTCAACATTATTAACCTCTAACAAACTATCGCCTACTTCAATATCAGCCTCTTTAGCAGGGAAGTATTTTTGACCATCACTAGCAGTAACATAAGAGTTTCTTACCACCATAATCCCATCAGATTTAAGAATGACTCCAATTGCCTGCCCTCCAGGAATGACCTTAACTTGAGGCAGAACATTAACAACCATCTTTCTTAATGGGATTAGACCAAAAAGTTTAAAATCAAGGTTATACTCACCAACAGAAGAAGCCTGTAAAGCAATAGGATTAGAGAGATCAATATTCAATTCATTCTGAGAAACTCTATGACCATTAATCTTTAGATTTCCTTGTGGATTTGACCTGATAGATACATTAAAAGGTAAATTTATCTTTAATGGTGTCTTATTACCCTCAAATATTTGACAATTATTAGGCAAACCTAAAAAGATTAATACTTTAGGAAACGCAAAAAGACAGATTAATATTAGAAGAAGATTAACTAACATTACTCTTTTATATTTTTTCATTTGTCACACTCCTACACAGTCCCCATCTGTGTAGTATCTTCCAATTAGAAGAATTTTAACAAAATTTCATCTGCCAATAATAAAGATAAAATCAATTATTAATTTATCAAACAACGCTGTAGATAAAATTTTAAGCACTTTAAAATATCACTTGTGATGAAACTTTAGCTTAGATATATCTTATTATACCCATCACAACTAGTTATATTCAGTTGTATTTTAAATGTATTTGGATTAATTTTTTAAAAAATAATAATATTTTGGATATTCTTATTAATATCATAAAATTAATTATGTTAATATAAAATTATTAGAATATTAGTTTCTGCCTAAAGGCAGTTTACTTTTGTCATTACCACAAAAGTAAACAAAAAGTCTGGAAAAATATACCTACAAGTCTAAAAACCAAGACTCTCCGTGGCAAAACTAGCCCACTCACTACGCAATCAATATTTATTTAAGTTGATAAATCTTAAAGTTCTAATTCTAAGACTGCATTATTACTATTATTGATTGAGAATAATTGCTTCGTTCACACAATAATTTTTTCATTTTTAAAGAACTTAACTCGTAGCTGTTAAGTCAAAAAGTATCATAATATACTTTTATAAAGATTTATTTTAAATTCACATATCAAATAAAAAAAAGCACCTTTAATTAATAAAGATGCCCTAGATAATTTAATTTTATTCAGTTTTTTTCTTTCTTCTCTGTAGCTGATTTAAGTAATTCTCTGGCATGGTCTAGAGTTGTCTCTGTTAAAGTGCCATCTAACATTCTAGCCAATTCTCTAATTCTACCATTATCACTTAATGGATGGATTACAGTCTCTGTCTCATCATTAACTACCTTCTTCATAATGAAGTAATGATTATCAGCCATACAAGCAATTTGAGGAAGATGGGTAATACAGATTAATTGATGTTTAGTGGATAGACCTGCCAATTTATCAGCAACCAACTTACCGACCCTACCGCCAATTCCAGTATCTATTTCATCAAAAATTAGTGTAGATATCTGGTCAATATCTGCAGTTATCGTCTTTAGAGCTAGCATGATTCTCGATAGTTCTCCTCCTGATGCAATCTTAATTAAAGGAAGTAAATCAGAACCAGGATTTGGAGAGATTAAAAACTCTACCTTATCAATACCGTCTTTGGTAAAGCTCTCTTTTCTCTGAAAATCTATCTCGAATTTAGTCTGTAACATCGATAAATCCATTAACTCTCTGGCGATACTCTTCTCTAACTCTCTGGCAATCACCTTTCTTTGAGTAGATAACTCTTCAGCTTTAACTAAATATTCCTCTTCTAATTTAGTAATTTCGGCTAATAATTCACCTTTTTCTACCTCACTATTTTCAAGCTCAGCTAACTCTTGAGATATTCCTTGATAGTAATCTAAAATCTCTTCAATAGAATCTCCATATTTACGTTTTAAATCATTGATTAATTTCAATCTATTCTCTATTATATCCAAACGTTGAGGGTTGAACTCTATTTCATCATTATAATCTCTCAATCTAAAAGAGATATCCTCTAACTCATAATTGATATTTCTTAAACTCTCAGCAATCTCCCCTAAGCTACTATCTATCTTAACTAGACTATCAATCTCTTTAGAGAACTGTTTAATCTGATCAATGATAGCAGTCTGTTCAAAGTCACTTTGATACAAAGAATTATAAGCTTTGCTAACAGTCCTACTTAATTCTTCAGCATTACTTAACCTCTTCTTCTCTTCTGATAACTCTTTATCTTCTCCAAGCTTTAATTCTGCTTGCTCAATTTCAGTGATTTGAAACTCTAATAAATCAATCCTTCTCTCTCTCTCTCTTTCATTGTAACTTATCTTATTTAATCTACTCTTCTTCTCTTGCCATTTGCTATATATATCTTCTAAACTACCCTTAAGTAATATCAATTCCCTACCACCAAACTCATCTAATAACCTCAGATGGTCTTCAGGATTTAGCAATGACTGATGTTCATGTTGCCCATGAATGTCTATTAGATATTGGGTTACCTCTTTAACCATTTCTAAGGTAACAGTTCTTCCATTGATCCTTGATTTATTATTTCCACTTGTAGAAATTTCACGGGTTAAAATTAGGTTATCTCCATCAGACAATTCTATTCCTAGTTCTTTTAACACATCTTTGGCAAGAGGATTATTTTTGATATCAAAGCATCCTTCTATAATTGCCTTCTCTTCACCAAATCTAATAAAATCTGTCGATGCTCTACCACCTAATAGCATATCCAGAGCTTTAATGATAATTGATTTACCAGCACCAGTCTCTCCAGTTAATATATTCAAGCCTGGAGTCAATTCTAATTTAACATCTTTAATCAATGCAAAATTATTTATAACTAACTCAGATAGCACTGACTTTAACCTCCCTCTATCATTTAAACAGTTAGACTCTTTAGCCTTTCTATAACATTTGTAACAGCACTTTTAGGCTTTACAATCATCAAAATAGTATCATCTCCAGCAATTGTTCCTAGTACATTCTTCCATTCTGTATTATCTATTAAAGAAGCTACTGCTTGAGCTGTTCCTGGTAAAGTATTAATTACAACTAAATTTTCACTATAATCTATACTACTTACTGAATCCTCAAACATTCTCTTCATTCTACTATTTATATTAATATTATCTTTCTGCTTAGGAGGTAATGAATATTTATATCCTCCATCATCTAGTGGTATCTTAATCAAACCCAATTGCTTGATATCACGAGATACCGTTGCTTGAGTTACTTCAATTCCCTCTTCTTCCAGTCTAGAAGCTAATTCATCTTGAGTATGAATATCCTCATCCTGGACTAAGCTCATAATTTTAAGATGCCGCTTACTTTTCACACAGATCCCTCCTTTAAAATCTATTACTATGTAGCCTATTTCTTAGAATTTTATAAAAGTTATATCCTTCTAATTTTATCATTTTAGCTACTAAATTAGATTTACTAATCCTAATAATATCATCAGAGAGTATTGGAAAACTCTCTTGACCATCTACTGTTAACATTACTTCACTATGGTCAGCATCTACCTTGACTACTATCTCTTCATCTTCAGTAGTAACTATCGAACGAGAATTTAAGGTATGTGGGCAGATTGGGGTAATAATTAAAGATTTCATCTTAGGATTGACAATAGGTCCTCCTGCCGATAATGAATAGGCTGTTGAACCTGTTGGACATGCTATAATCAATCCATCACCAGGATAAGTTGTAATATACTCTCCATCAATGAAGGTCTCTAATTTGATGATTCTTGAGAAAGGACCTTTAGTAAGAACTAAATCGTTAATAGCAATTGCTCGATTAACTCTTTGATTCTCTCTAATAACTGTTCCTTCTAAAATCATTCTCTCCTCTATCTGATAATCTCCATCTAATAATTTATCTAAACCCTCTTCTAACATCTCTACCTCTATATCAGTTAAAAATCCTAACTGCCCTAAATTAATTCCTAAAATCGGAACATCACTGGCAGCAAAGGTACGAGCAGCCTTTAAAAAAGTCCCATCACCACCAAAGACAATCACTACATCAGCAAAGTCAACTAATCTCTCATAGACCTCACTTTTTACTTTTCGCTCCAACAAACTAGCACTATCTTCTTCTAAGAGATAATCTTTCCCTTTAGAATCTAAATAATTACAGACTTGCTCCATTACCTTTACAGCTTTTGCCTTGTTTGTGTTAGCAATTAAAGCAATTTTTTTAATCTCACCGCTAATACTCACTTCTATTCACCTCAGGAATATGGATTAAAGGTCCTTCTTCTAATACAATCTATATTAATTAAAATCATAAATCTTGATGGGCAATTTTAATTATTTCTTCTATCTTTTGATCTAAATTAAAAATTTCTAAAGCCTCTTGATTAAGCGTGAAATAAGATAAGTACTCAATATTATGGCTTTTTCCTCCAGTAATCGGTGAATAATTAAGACCAATTGGAATCAGACCAATCTCTTTAGAAAAATTAAAAATCTTATAAATCACCTCTTTATGAATAGCTGGATCTTTAACGACACCATTGTTTCCTACATTCTCTGGTCCAGCTTCAAATTGTGGTTTAATCAAAGCTACAATTTCACCAGACTCCTTTAATAGTCCTTTTAAAGAAGGTAATATTTTAGTTAAGGAGATAAAAGAGACATCGGTCATTCCAAAATCACCTGCTTCTCCTATATCCTCTAAAGTTAAATAACGAGCATTAGTCTTTTCCATGCAGACTACCCGCTCATCACTACGTAACTTCCAAGCCAATTGATTATAGCCTACATCAATTGCATATACCTTTCGTGCACCATTTTGCAAAGCACAATCGGTAAATCCTCCTGTAGAAGCACCTATATCGATTATTAATTTATCATTTAGATCAATATTAAATACTTCAAGAGCCTTCTCTAATTTCAAACCACCTCGACTAACATAAGGATGTAAATCACCTTTCACTCTAATATCTGCTTCTAAATCTATCTTAGTTCCTGCCTTATCTATCTTCTGTTCATCAACAAAGACAAGTCCAGCCATTATTGACCGTTTAGCTTTGGAACGGCTTTTAAAGAAACCTCGCTCAGTTAATACTACATCTAATCGTTCTTTTTTAGCCATATTACCCCTCCTGCATTACCTCTTTGATCCTCTTTCTAATTCCCTTTATATCCAATCCATATCTGGCTAATAATTCTTCACTAGAGCCATGCTCTATGAACTTATCAGGTAACCCCATTCGTGTTAACTTCACATTGCTATCATTATCAACCAATAACTCAGCTATAGCACTGCCAAAGCCTCCCTGTAAGACATGCTCTTCTATAGTAAAGACTCTATTAAATTTATCAGCTAAATCTAAAATCAGCTCTTGATCTAAAGGTTTAACAAAACGACTATTGACCACAGTCAACTCTATCCCTTCTGTGGCTAAACCATTAGCAACCTCTAAGGACGGATAGACCATAGAACCTATAGCTAAAATAGCTCCATCCTTACCTTCACGTAAGACCTCTGCTTTCCCTACTTCTAAATCCTCTACCTCTACTCTTTCTACTCCAATAACCTCTCCCCGTGGATATCTAACAGCAATCGGTCTATTATAGTTAGCAGCTAATTTAATCATAGCCCTTAGTTCATTCTCATCCTTAGGAGCCATCACTGTCATATTTGGTAAATGTCGCAAGAAGGCATAATCAAAGACACCTTGATGGGTCTCCCCATCCCTTCCAACAATCCCAGCACGATCAATTGCCAACTTAACAGGTAAATTCTGAATACAGACATCATGCATTACCTGATCATAGCCTCTTTGTAAGAAGGTAGAGTATAATGTAACAAAGGGCTTAACCCCATTTAAGGCTAAGCCAGCCCCCAAAGTTATTGCATGCTGCTCAGCTATTCCTACATCATAAAATCGCTTAGGAAATTCTTTAGCAAATTTATTCAGACCAGTTCCTGAAGGCATAGCTGCTGTAATTGCTACAATATCACTATCCTCTTTAGCCAAATCAACTAGAGTCTGACTAAAAATATTTGTATAGGTTCTTCTCTTCTTCTTACCCCTTCCTTCTCCTGTTCTAATATTAAAAGGTCCTACTCCATGAAACTTAGATGGTTCTTCTTCTGCAGGAGTATATCCCTTTCCTTTAGTGGTAATAGCATGAATTAAGACGGGACCACCAATATTTTGAGCATCTTTGATATGCTCTTGTAAGACTCTAATATTATGACCATCAACAGGACCTAAATAGGTAAAGCCGAACTCTTCAAATAAAATACCTGATACAAGTAGATACTTTAAACTATTTTTAACTCTATTTGCTGTCTTTAATAAATGATCTCCAAAGGCTGGTATAGCATTAATCAAATGTCCCAAATCCTTTTTAGCCCGATGAATCTTAGGATTTGTTCTTAATTTATCTAAATAGTTGGAGATAGCCCCTACATTTTTAGATATAGACATCTCATTATCATTTAGAATAACTATCATATCTTTCTTCAAATGACCGGCATGATTTAAAGCCTCAAAGGCCATTCCTGCTGTCAATGCCCCATCTCCAATTACAGCTACAACTGTATCACCATCACCTTTGATATCACGGGCACAAGCAATCCCTAAAGCTGCTGAGATAGATGTACTACTATGACCAACATCTACCTGGTCATGAACACTTTCAGAACGTTTAGGAAATCCACTTATCCCGTCTAACCTTCTTAAAGTCTTGAAATCTTCCCTTCTTCCTGTTAATATCTTGTGGGCATAAGCTTGATGACCTACATCCCAGATGATTTTATCCTTAGGACTATCTAATATAGAATGAAGGGCAATAGTCAACTCTACTACACCCAAAGAAGATGCTAAATGCCCTCCTGTTTGTGATAAATTAATAATAATCTCATCTCTAATTTGCTGAGCTAATTTATATAAATTATCCATGGATAAACCCTTTAAATCTTGCGGTGAATTGACCTTAGATAACAGATCATCCATAATTAAAATCACCCTCTTTTAATTAGTATATAGCTGATAACTGATAGTTGATAGTTAAATTGAAATATTTCGCCTCTTTAAAAGTATAAACTATAGCTACGAGTCGGAAAGGATAACTCTACGTATAAACACTTTTAACTATCAATTCTCCTTAATATTCTCGTTCTATAATATAATCTGCCAATTGTAATAATAATTTAGCATCTTCACCAAAGATACTCAATGCCTCTTTAGCTCTTTTACACGTAGCACTAGCCATCTTTTTCGACTCCTCTAAACCATAAATAGCCGGAAAGGTAGCCTTATCCCGATCTAAATCACTGCCTATATCCTTTCCTAGCTTCTTGGCATCACCTTCAATATCTAAAATATCATCAACAATTTGGAAGCCTAAACCAATCTCTTTAGCATAAGTGGTTAAGGCTGCTAACTCTTCATCAGTAGCCCCAGCTAAAATAGCACCGATTCTGACAGAAGCCTTCAATAAAGCACCTGTCTTATGAGTATGTATGTACTCTAGCTCATCACTATCTATGTTACGACCTTCTGCCATAATATCTGCAACTTGTCCACCTACCATTCCTCTATTTCCAGAAGCTTTAGCCAATTCTCTAATGGCCAATAAAACTTTATCTGCAGAAACATTCTTAATCTCAGTCATCAGCTCAAAGGCATAGGTCAATAAAGAATCTCCTGCCAATACTGCTATTGCTTCACCAAATACCTTATGATTTGTCGGTTTTC
Source organism: Orenia metallireducens (assembly GCF_001693735.1). GTDB lineage: Bacteria > Bacillota > Halanaerobiia > Halobacteroidales > Halobacteroidaceae > Orenia > Orenia metallireducens. The sequence continues at coordinate 171,517 of NZ_LWDV01000008.1, read as the reverse complement.
CTCTCCTAAAATCATCATCATCCATACAAGGTAAATCATCATGAATCAAAGAATAACTATGTATCATCTCTAAAGCACAAGCAGCCTCTAAAATATCATCTTCATTAGCACCTATTAACTTAGCAGCTTCTAGTACTAAAATAGGTCTTAACCTCTTCCCACCTGCTAAGACACTATAGCGCATCGACTCATGTAATCTAGCAGGATGCGTCTCTTGATTAGGTAAATAATCTTCTAAAGCTTGATTGATTAATTGGCTCTTTTCTTTAATAAATCTTTTAATCTCCATCATTCTGCTCCTTCACCTTGGTAATTATAATCTTCTATTTTAATCTTACCATTCTCTTCTTTTATAATCTCTATCTTCTCTTGGGCCTGTTCTAATTTATCAGAACAGAACTTAGTTAACTTAACTCCCAATTCAAACTCTTCTAAAGAATCAGCTAAGGTTAACTCTCCCTTTTCTAAATTATTAACAGCCTCTTCTAATTGATTTAGTGCTTCTTCAAAGGTCAATTCCGATTTATTACCCATCAAATTTCATCTCCCCATCTACAAATACTCCAGTATAATTACTTCTAGATTACTACTTTATCACCTTCATAACTCAAATTCAGTTTAAGGTTCATTTTAAGCTTAAGTTTGAGTTTAAGGCTAATTCAAATTTTTTAAATTATACTTAAACTTATACTTAGACTTAAACTAATACACCTTAGTATACCTAAAAATACTAATTTTATAAATTTAATCTATAATCTAGTATTAGTGTGAGTAAATTATTAAAAATCTTTTTCTTGTCACTTGTTACTGTATTAATAATATCTTTCTTTATAATAACAAAAAGGTTGCCTTAAGGCAACCTTTGAATTTGACTAAGCAATAGTTTTTACTTCTTCTGACTCTTCTATATCAATATTATTAAAATAATCTTTAGTCATACTAATTACTACCCCTGATAATCCTAATAATGCTACTAAGTTAGGAAATGCCATCAGTCCATTTACTACATCGGAGATAGCCCAGATTAACTCTAATTTCACAGTAGCACCCATTAAAATACATGCAATATAAATAAATTTATAAGGTCTAATTGCTTTAGTTCCTAATAAGTACTCAATACATTTCTCTCCATAATAGCACCATCCTAAAGTTGTAGAGAAAGCAAAGAAGATAATTCCTATAGCTATTACCAATCCTCCTGGTCCTGGCATTCCTACATTAAAAGCCTCTGTTGTCAAAGCAGCTCCAGTCATTCCATTATTCCAGACACCAGTCATAATGATAGTCAATGTTGTTAAACTACAGATAATAATAGTATCGATTAGAGTTCCTAACATAGCAATTAATCCCTGTCTTACTGGACTATCTGTCTTAGCAGCAGCATGGGCAATAGGTGCACTTCCCAATCCAGCTTCATTAGAGAAGATTCCTCTTGAGATACCCTTTCTTAAAGCTAACATAACTCCGGCTCCAGCAAATCCACCAACAGCAGCTTGTCCTTTAAAAGCAGAACTGACTATTAATCCCACAGCAGCAGGTAACTCTCCAATATTAGCAAGGATAATATATAATGTTCCTCCGATATAGATTACACTCATTAATGGAACAATCTTACTTGCTACCTTAGCAATTCTCTTGATTCCACCTAATACTACTGCTCCAACCAATATTGATAATACAATTCCTGTATATAAAGGTCTGATTCCAAAGTTAGCATTTAAAGCATCAGCCATTGAATTTGCCTGTACTGTAGCACCAATTCCAAGCCATGCTACCATTACACCACAGGCTGCAAAGAAGATTGACAATGGCTTCCATTTCTCTCCCAACCCTTCTTGGATATAATACATTGGTCCTCCAGCCATCTCTCCTGCTTTATTCTTAACACGATACTTGACAGCCAATACACCTTCAGCAAATTTAGTAGCCATGCCTACTAAAGCAGCCATCCACATCCAAAATGCGGCACCTGGTCCACCTACCGCAATTGCAGTAGCTACTCCTGCGATATTACCAGTTCCAATCGTTGATGATAGAGCTGTAGCCAAGGCTTCAAAAGCCGACACATCACCTTCACTAGTATCCTTATCTTTTTTAAAAACTAAAGCGATTGCATGAGGAACTTTAGATAAGGTAACTCCTTTTAGTCTAATAGTTAAATAAATTCCTGTTCCTAACAATAAGATTAACATTGGTGGTCCCCAGACCAAACTACTCATACTACTAAAAAATTCTTGTAATGTTCCCATCTCTCTTCCTCCTATTATTTTCAACTTTTCTATACAAATAAAAAAATCTAAACCTCTATGGCTTAGACTCTCTGGAGAAAGGCAGTTTTATTGAACTTAAGATTTGGTTTGAGTTTAAGTAAATATTAAAACTTGGTTCTACTTAGATTTAGCCTCAAACTTAAACTTAATTCTACTTCTGTCCTTTACCCTGTCCTTTTACCTGAGAGATTACCCTGAAGTTAATCAGGTTACTCCTTCGGTGCTCTTAGTGAGTCTCTCCAGAGCGTCGTCCAGTTACAGTATTTTACCTGAGAGTTTCATCTATAGTCGGACAACTATAGACTTGCCCCGTCGGCAAAGCTTAAGCTTTTCTCCTGTAACATTCATCCGACACATTATTTAATTTTGCCAGAATTATAATAACATATGTTTGTCACTCTTGCAAGTAATTGTTTAAAAAAATTATTAAATATCTACAAATTGGAAAAATTTATATTTATAATATGTAAATTCATAAATTAAAGATGAGATTTAATGGATGTGTTGCGACAGTAACAAGTGACGAGTAACAGGTGATAAGTTAAGTTCTTTGCTCGTTACTCATCACTTGTCACTCATTACTAAATTGTCGCATTATCTATCTAAAGTCTAACTTTTACTCTTATTAATAATGCACTCTAACTAAACGAAACTTAATCCCTTTTTTATTCCAACCTATATCCCAAGGGACTCGATATCTATCTGAATTATGGCAGTTTACCAGTGCATACCCTTTAGAATCCACTCCAGTCACAACAGATATATGCTCAACCTTCCCCTTCTTTTCATAAGCTACATAATCTCCTGGTAGTAACTTATAAGAGGACTTTAAAACTTGTTCATAAGTACCATGTGCAATCATAGATGCCCGACCACTGTAGGTCATATACTGATTAAAGCCATGGGCATTTAGCCAAGCCTTACTGCCTTTTCCCCTCTCATAATTCCAAGTACGATTCTTTCTAAAACCTGCTCCTTCATATAGTATCTGAGAAGCAAAGTTAGCACAGTTACCCCCTTGTGAATTGAAGTTTCTATAATTAGGGTTATATTTAAAACCATACTTAGGTAAACTAGCTGTTCCACAGTACTTATCAGCATATTCCACTGCTTTAAGTCTTCTCTTATTTAAATTTGATAAATCCTTAGTTTCTCCTGAAAGAATAATCTGTTTTACCTCTTCAACCTTACTCTGGTCTAGCTCTAAAGAGTCATCTGTAGGATCTAGATACCATTCCTTACTAATAACCCATTTATCATCCTTAGGAATAATATCAAAGGCATGATATGCTCCAATTCTGAAAGAATTATATTTTTCTGGTGAATCCTCATAAGCGTATCTATACTCTGTAGAGACCAAAAGAGTAGTTGAATATCCATCACCCTTCTCCTTTGCATATCTTAAAAGAACCTGAGAGTTAATATCTTTAAATTCTGCACCTTGTTTAGCTCCCCATTCTTCTAAATATTCCATCTTCCTTAAAGAATGTTCATAAGCCCATCGTCCTGTCCTCCCCTCTATATTATATAGAGATTTTAAAGTATCTTTATTCCTTTCTAACAAGGCTTTATTTCTAATATTAAAGATATTCTGTATATCTTGGGCTAAGATATCCTTTACCTCATCATCGATAACCATAACAGCGTCTTCTTTAGATAGAAACCTTAAATAGACCCCTAATCCTAAAAATATTAAGAGAAATATAGATAATAGCAAGACCGTCCTTCTATTTAATTTAATTAAAAGAAACATATACTCCCCTCCACAATATACTATTAAGATTATATGTATAGGTTTAGGGGACTATTCTGTAGAATTTCAATTGATACTCTATAACGAAAAAAGACAATCTAAAAGATTGCCTAGATAATTATTAACCTTCACTTTTTATTACTTCCACTTCACACTCTAAGGCTCCATCCTTTAAGATAACCTCTATCTTCTCCCCTTCTTCTAGCTGAGTTATTGAATTAATCTCTTCTTCACTATCTAATTTTCTTGCCAAGCTATAACCTCTAGCAAAGGTATTTAAAGGAGATAATGAATTAAGCTGCCCTACTGCTCTTTCTAACTTTTCTTGCTTCTTAGTTAAATTATCAACAATTCTCTGTTCTAGATTCATACTCAATTCATCAATTCGCTGCATATACTCTGCTATCTTCTCTTCTGGCAATCGCAAAGCTCTACGTTCCTGTAAGCTAAGTAGCCTATCATTTAAACGATTTACCCGATTCTCCATAGCATTATTCAAGTTATTGTATAATCTACCTAAGTATTTAACTACCTCTTCCCGATTAGAAACGACCAACTCTGCTGCTGCTGAAGGTGTAGGTGCTCGCATATCAGCTACAAAGTCAGCAATGGTAAAATCGGTCTCATGACCAACTGCTGAGATAACAGGAACTCTAGAGTTGAAGATGGCTCTGGCTAGTTTCTCCTTATTGAATGCCCATAAATCCTCAATAGATCCTCCACCACGCCCAATAATTATTACATCGACATCACTCTGATTTAATAGCTCTAAGCCTCTAACTAAAGTTTCTTCTGCCCCCTCTCCTTGGACTTGACTAGGTGCAATCAATAGCGATACATTGGAGAATCTCCGTTTAACTACACTGATAATATCTCTAATAGCAGCACCAGTTGGTGAAGTCACCACACCAACTTTGGCTGGAATCTTAGGAATGGCCTGCTTTAGCTCTTCTCTAAATAACCCTTCCTTCTCCAATCTCTCCTTCAACTGCTCATAAGCTAGATGTAGACTACCGATACCATCAGGCTGCATTTTATGCACATATACCTGATACTGCCCCCTAGCAGGATAGATACTTATCTTACCCTCGACGATTACTGACATTCCATCTTCAGGGATAAAGTCTAATCCCTGATTATATCCTCTAAACATCACTGCACTAAGCTGGGTCTTCTCATCCTTGATAGTAAAGTACATATGCCCTGAAGAATGGTGATGAAAGTTAGAGATTTCCCCTTTAAGCATAACTGGACTGAGATTAGGGTCGGTCTCTAATAGCTCTTTTAAATAATTTGTTACTTGGGTAACAGACCAGATATGATCTGTTATTCCACTGCTCTTTAACATCCTATCCCCTTCTTTCCTGACACGCCTTTAAAGTATTCTTAAGTAAAGTAGCAATAGTCATTGGTCCTACTCCACCTGGTACTGGAGTAATTGCAGCTGCCTTCTCTTTGACACCTTCAAATTCAACATCTCCTAGCAGTCCATCTTCAGTTCTATTGATTCCTACATCTATTACAACTGCACCTTCTTTGACCATATCAGCAGTCACAAATTTAGCTCTACCTACTGCTGCTACTAAAATATCGGCTTTTAAAGTATGCTCCTTTAAATTCTTAGTTCTACTATGACAAACAGTTACCGTTGCATTCTCCTGTAAAAGCATCTGTGCCATCGGTTTCCCTACAATATTACTCCTTCCAATTATAACTGCATTCTTACCTTCTAATTCAATATCATATCTATGTAATATCTCCATAATCCCTCTTGGGGTACATGAATGGAGTCCACTTCCATTAATCATCAGCTTACCTATATTGATTGGGTGGAAACCATCAACATCCTTGTCTGCTCTAATATTATTGATAACTTTCTCTTCATCTATGTGCTGAGGTAATGGTAATTGTACCAAGATACCATCTACACTATCATCTTGATTTAGCCTATCTACCTCTGCTAACAGCTCTTCTTCACTGATTTCAGCAGGTAATTTAATTAAATTAGAGTTAATTCCAACCCTATTACATGCCTTTTCCTTATAAGATACATAAATCTCTGAGGCTGGGTTATTACCTACTAGGATAACCGTTAGTCCTGGAGTGATACCTTGCCCAGTTAGGTTCTCTACTGCTTGACCAATCTCGGTTTCTAACTCTTTAGCTACTTTACGCCCATCTAAAATCTTATCTTGACTCATTCTACTACTCACTCCTTATTTTTTAATATATTAACAATTATAACATAAAAGCACTCTAACCATCCAACTTTAATTTAGTGAAGAGTGACAAGTGACAGGTGATGAGCAACCAGTGTAAAATTCTTTTCTCATCACTAGTCACCCATCACTCATCACTCATCACTCATTACTATTTTACTATCTATAATATAAAAGTAGAAAGGATTTTATAAAACTTTGTTCAAATAATAATATATACTAATTTGGTAAAGGGGTGGTATTATGGAAGAGACTCAATGCTTGAATCTAACTGAGAAACATAAAATTAAAGAGAGAGTAAGAGATTTTTTTGATTCTTTGGTATTTGCCGATTATAAGGAACTAGAAAGAACTATAACCCCTAACAGATTTACAGAAATAGAAATAATTATTAAAGATAATGATATAATTAGTGAAGAAATCAATGAATTTAGTAAAGAGGAATTTATTGATTTCTGTAAGGAATTATTTAGAAGAAGAGATTATATAATGTTTCAAACCAATAATGAAGAGATATTTAAAAAGGGAGAGAAGTATATCTTTACTGCTGATATCTTAATTGAAGTAAAGGATAAAGAAAATGAACAGATTAATAGCTACGGTAACGCTAAAACTACACTAGAATTAGATAAGTTAAATGGAGATTGGTATATTTCAGAGTTTGAAAATATGATTACTATTTAAATAAATCCCTACTCATTATAATGAGTAGGGGTTTATTCCTATTTTTAGGTAGTATTTACTATAATACAATAGAAATCAACTCCGTAAATAAACCAATAACACTCCCCAGCCAACCATACCCCTCTAACCTTCTAAAGTATCTTCCAGCAAAGGAGTTAAATAGGTTCTCTATATCCTTAGGGCTCATCTGATTGACCTCTAGTTCTGTTACCTCTTTAATATTTAAGGCATTTAGCAACTCTAAGAAATGGTTCTCTAATGAATCTAAGGTACTAGCTAAGATAATATCAAAGCAGAACTCTTTAGTATCTGCTTCTACCATGGTGTTTAACTCTGCTAATATTACTTCTATTACTTCTGTTAGAACTACTAATAGTTGATATCTCAACTCTCCATCATCTATCATTTGAACTAGAATTTTTTTAATATCTCTAGCTAAATAATCAAAATCTAAGATTTCACTGATATTCTTCTCTGCTAATTTAACAATGATATCCCCTATAAAGATTTTTAAATTATCTTTAAAACTAGGCGTTCTATATATAACCTTAATTATTCTCTTAACCACCTTGTTCAGTTCAACTCTACTAATATTGATAGAAAGCTGATTAAGTGGTAATGATAGAATCAAAGAATCAAATATTTCAGTCACTAAAGTCAATACATCTCTTTTAATAACCCCTTCTTTATCCCTAAGATTACTAATCAAAGATTCTCTAAATACATCAATCTCACCTGTAAAAAGTTCTAACATATCTGAAATATCATCGATAGCCATTAGCCTTAAGACTGACTTTAACTTTAAGTCTAAAATTGAATCAGCTACTCTAGATACTAAAACCGATAAACTATTAACCAAATCTTCATTAGCTAATAGCTTGTCTACCAGTCTCATCAAACTAGCACTCTCTAAATCAACACCAATATCTTTGACCTTTCTCTCCCCTACTCCATCTAGAAAGCTATTTACTAAACTGACTATCTCGTGCCGTTTTACTTTTATAAACTCAGGGAGCTTTTTATCTATTAGATTATCAATAATACTCTCGATAGTCTCTGCTGTATCTGTTAGATTATATACTCCTCTTTTAAAATAACCTGTAATCAAACCACCGATTCCACTCACCTGTTCCCTAGCAAACTCCTCTTCGACTACTTCTAAAGCCATATCCTTGATAAACCTCTTCTGATACTGTAGATAACGAACCCCTTTATTGCAGAAGTTATTGATTATAAAGTCCATATTATCATATAAAGGATTCATTAACTTACCATTGAATAAATCTTTTATCTTATCCTCAGGATTTATTTTTTTAAAGATATTATTTTTGATCATAGAGGCTAATTTCTGACGGATTTTAGTTGAATTAAACTTTTCAAGAGAATAATCAACTATAAAATCCTTCAATACTTCCTGCTGAGATGAAGGGATTAACTCTATCAACTTCTCCTCAATCAACTCATCAAGTTGTGGTGAGTATCCTTTTAGTAGCATTTGAATTTTATCAGGATCATTTATTAAAGCTACTAGCTCTGTTAACTTAGTATCTACTATTTCTTTTAATAATTCTACTATTTTTTGCTCTAAAAACTTAGGTAATAACTCTTTTAAAGAGTTATTCTTATTTAAAAATTCAAATAGTCTTTCTGTTAAACTCTCCTCTGATTCTAATAATATATCCTCTATCTTTGAACCTATATTTACTTCTAATAAAGAGATATCAACCTCTGATATATCTATCTTCTTTAATTGAGCCAATAATCTATCTACTAAATTATCCCTATTAAATTTAAAGAGCTTAAGCAAAGATAAAAAAAACCTTTCTGATATAAAATCACAGTTCGTAACTAATAATTCTTTAAAAATCCTATAATTATCTTTGGCAAACAAATTCTTAATACTATCTTCTATCTTCTCTCTATTCTCCTTAAATAGCTTATTGATTGATTCTCCATTTAATAACTGCTCATCTACAAATTCCCCCATAGAATCAGCAAACCTAGGCTTATTCTTAGCAACTATCCCAGGAGTAAAGGGGACTTTCTGTCCTAATAATCTCTTCTCTGTATAAGGACGAAATATCATTCTAAGAGCAAGTACATTGGTGAAATAACCGACAAAACCATATGTAAAAGTAGATAATATAAAATTAACCCATCCTAACTCTGAAAGATTGATACTTCCTTGAATTAAGTATAATATTAATGCAGCTATTATCCCCAAAAATGCTCCTAATTGAGTAATTGGTTTTAACTCTTTTCCCATAAAGCCTTCGACTACATCTTGCACCTGCTTATCTTCTAATTTATATAAATTATCAGCTACTGCACCTTTTACTCTACCCTCTATTATATGAGGTAGATTCTTATTTAGTAACTCCAATATCAGTGAGGTTATTCTAGCTACCATATCCTCCTGCTGATTTAACCTATCATATAGTTTAGTGATTCTCTGCTCTTTCAAATCTGCAAATATCTGACCTAAATACTTACTAGATTTATCTCCAAGCTTATTGACTAACTCCACCTTCAAGTTAACTGTAAGCAATTGAGATAAGCTCTTATCTTTAATAAATACCTTAACTTCTTCCCTTATCTTACTTGTAATAATTTCACGATTCTCCTGTAGATAAGATATACTTTTATCCTTAGCTAAAGCTAAATTTTCTTCTACACCTTCTTTAGCAATTAATTCTTCTAGCTTTAATTGAGAAATATTTAGTATCTGCTTAGACAACTCCCCTTGTACTATCTTTGTTAATTGAAGGGTAAAGATAAAATCTTCTTTAAATCTCTTAATTAAAGTACCTTTAATATTATCTTCAAAATATTGAACCAGATTTATATCTATAATCTCACCTAAGCTAATATCAAATAATCCATCAAAACTCCTCAAATCAATCTGATCTAAATACCTATCGATGTTCCTATTAATCAACTTCACAAGATTCTGAATCTTAATTAAATCCTTACTTTCTAGATAATCTATTATATCCTTTATACTATTCTCTTTAATATAATCTATAATCTGATTACTCAATTCTTGGCTCAAAGCCTTAACATCAGCATCATCTTTTAAAGATAGTAGTAGCTTATCAATCAGCTGAAACCTTCTAGCAATATTACCTAAGCCCTTTTTTATCTGACCTTTAATCCAATTTTTGACCCCTGAACCCTGATTAAGAACCTCATTTACACTCTCTTCTATCAACTCTTCAATCTCCAGTTGATTCTCTTTAATCCATTTTACCCCTTCTTCTACTAGATAGGGTAACTGCTTGTACATAAAGTTCTCTAAATTATCCTTAATATTTTCACTTAACAGATTCAAGATAGGAAGATCTATCTGCTTTAATAATTCTATAGTTCCTTCTAAAAAACTATAGATTAATCTCTTCCCTTCTGCTGACTTTAAGAATTCAATCAACCTTAGCAGAAGTTGATTACCTATATTATCTCTATCCTCCTCACCTAGTAATTCAGCAAGCGACTTAACTTTAATCTTATCCTCTACTTCAACCAAGATATCAGAGATATTCAACTCTAAGTATAATTTATCTATACTCTCATCTATACTAGCTTCAAATTTATCTTTAACTCTAATATGAAAATCTCTAGTATTATCTTCTAAATTACTGGCAAAAGTCTCAAAGATGCCTGGTGAAATAAACTTTGCTAACTTTTCTGTAGAGTTATCAGCATAGATATCGTTAACTAAGTTATCAGCAACTTTGCTTTCATTCAAAGTATTAGTAGAGATATCAAAGGCTAAATTAATTAACTGCTCTATCTGCTCACTACTTAATAACTCTTCTAATAAGATATTGTCAGCTAAAATATCAAAAAACTTAGTTATGAAGCCTTCTTTATTCTGATCATAAAAATTATTGATATTTTCTAAGGATTTATCCAATTGAGGTACCTTTGACCACTTTATATTATCAGTATTTTCATATAAATATCTTGTTAAAATATCAGAGACTGTGACTTTAAAAATTCTCTTGAATTCTTCTTTAGATAATTCCTGCTCAATAGTCTGGTAATTGATGATATCCCTCTCTACCAACTCACTTATATTCTCAATAAACTCATCCTTAGTCTCTAAGATAACCCCGCCAAAGGGTCCATACTTCCTAAATAGCATCTTAATTGCAATATCATTGGTAATATATCCTGTAACTCCTCCACCTAATAGCTTAAAAACTATAGCTAAATAATCCATAAACTCCTCCTTTCTGTTAAGTTAAGTGATTGTTAATCTAATATAACTCCTACTATATTGACCATAATTAAAAAAGACTACTGATATATACTTTACTAGTAGTCTTCTTAGTTTAATCTTATTTATTTTGAATATACTAATCAATTGCTCTATCAAATTTCTTCTACCTGAATTATCAAGTTTAAGCCTCAACCTAAGGTTAGGATTAAATAACCTTACTCAACCTAATTATTTATATCAATTCTAATACAGCCAGTGCAGTAATCTCATCTGTTATCAATACATCTAACACTCCACTTCTCATCACACCCAAGATAGCTTCTGCTTTATGGGCACCAGATACCACTCCTATTACATAAGGAATCTTTTTAAGTTGTTCAAAGCTAATCCCTATCACCCTATCATCAAAGGCAGCATTACATCTCTCTCCATTGATATCAAAGAATCTAGCACAGATATCACCTATTGCTCCAGCTTGATTTAACAATTCCATGTCCTCTTCTAGCAAATAACCAGATTTAATGAAGATTGATACTGGGTTTAACCCTCCAATCCCAACCATAGCTACCGTTATTTCATTCATCATCTCATAGATTTCTTTTATCTTTCTATCAGAGATAATAGCATCTCTAATCGTTTTATTATCAACAATAGCAGGTGCTGGTAATATATTATATTCACCACCAAAAGCTCGGGCAAGGTTATGGATGATGGTATTTGCACTTACATCATTAGAGCCTAAATTACCTATTAATTGCACAATATCAACCTCTTTATTAATAGGCTCTACATAGTCACTCACCCTCCGTAAAGTACTCCCCCAAGAGACTCCTAATATATCTTCATCACCTAACTTCTCACTCAAATGCTTAGCAGCAGTCTTAGCTACTTCATTAAAATAAACTTTCTCTGAAGCATCTTGGCTAACGATAATTTTGGCTTCTTTCAGTCCAAAATCTTCCTCAAACTTTCTCTCTAGTCTAGTAGCATTATCTTTAGGATAATTTATCTTGACTTCAATAATCCCTTCTTTTCTAGCTGCAGTTAATATCCTTGAAACCTTGACTCTAGAAATCTTAATTCTATCGGCTATCTCTTGTTGACTCAGATCATATTTATAGTATAATTCAGCTACTTTAGCCATTAATTTTGGTTCATAACTTGCCATATCAATTCACTCCTTAATAGAATCTAACCTTATTATAAATTCTTTTTAGTTAATTTTAAAGTATACTTAGTTATTTTCTGCTAAAACCTATTTAATTTCTCCAATCAAAGTATCAAGCAATAAATATATAAGAGCGAACATAATGTTCGCCCTTACTAATCTATAATATTATCTTCCTAATCTATCTGCTGCTAAAATAGCATCTTTAACCATCTGAGCATCTACAGCAAAGGGCATATTATGAATTGTTTCACCTTCTACAGTACTTGCTTTAGCTACCTTTAAAATATCATCTTCGTTAATCTCTTCTATACCCAAATCAGCTAAGGTTGTTGGTAATCCAACAGATTTACAGAAATCAATTACCCCATCAATTAATTCAGGCTCTCTATCCTCTAATACTAATTGGACAATTGTAGAATAAGCTACCTTCTCTCCATGGGTCTTATTATGGGTCTCATCTAAGACTGTAAATCCATTATGAATAGCATGAGCTGCAGCTAATCCACCACTTTCAAAACCTAATCCACTTAATAGAGTGTTAGCTTCTACAATCTTTTCTAAAGCTTCTGTTACTACACCAGCTTCTGCTGCTTTTTTAGCTACTAGACCATATTCAATCAATGTATCATAACATAATTCAGCCAAATTAAGGGCTGTCATAGTCGGACTTCCACCTGACATAGCTTTTGTTTTAGTCAAGCTAGAAGCAGCGGCTTCAAAGTATGTTGCTAAAGCATCTCCCATTCCAGATACTAAGAATCTAGCTGGGGCTTTAGCTATAACCTCTGTGTCAACTAGCACTACATCAGGATTTGAAGGTAAGAATAGATATTCCTCAAATACCCCTTCATCTGTATAGATTACAGATAATGCACTACAAGGAGCATCAGTTGCAGCTATAGTTGGGATAATAGCAACTGGTAATCCAGCATAATAAGCTACAGCCTTTGCCGTATCTAAAGTCTTACCTCCCCCAATACCAATTACAACTTTAATCCCCTTCTCTTCTACTAGTTCCTTCAATCTATTAATCTCATTTTTAGAACACTCACCATTAAAGCTCTCTAAAAGTAAATCTTTATCCTTTAAACCTTCTTTTATCTCTTCTTGGAATAAATCTAAGACTACTGGGTCAGATAAAGCCAATACTTTATCACCTAATTTAGCAATATGCTCTCCAACCTCTTTTAAGACACCCTTACCTTGGACATACTTACCTGGAGAAATTAAAATCTTTGCCATATTATCACCCTTTCTCTTACCTTATTTTGTGAACATATGTACTAAAACGATATCATGTTCTAAGATAAGTATAGTATATTTGTTAAAAAAAGTCAATGTACTCTGACTTTCTTATAATATAGTAGAGAGTAAATATCTAGATATTTACTCTCTACTATATTTCTCAATATCATTATAAATTATTTACCTTCTTTCCTTGACCATAAACTTTCTCCCAATCTGAAATAAAACCTTCTACACCTAACTCAGTCATTGGATGATAGACAAGTTTTTCAATTAATTCTGGATTTGCTGTGATAGCTTGACTTCCCTGTAATAAACATTGATGAATTTGATTAACATTTTTAAAACTAGCAGCAATCACCTTAGTATCTAGTTGGTGAACCTTAAATAATTTAACGATTTCACTAACAACGTTAATTCCATCGGCAGAGATATTATCTAAGCGATTGACATATGGTGCCACAAAATTAACTCCTGCCTTAGCTGCCATAAATGCCTGTTGTGGCGTAAATACTGCTGTTGCAGTTATCTTTATTCCCTTCTTACTTAAGATTTTAATAGCTTTAATTCCTTCAAAAATAACTGGAACCTTTACATACAAGTTTTCACCAAATTTTTCAGCTAGAAACTCAGCCTCCTCTACCATCTCTTCTGCCCCAGTACTTAATACTTGGGCATGTAGCATCTTATCTTGACCAATAATATTCTTTATCTCTGTTAATAACTCTAAGAAGTCTTTATCTTCCTTAGCAATAATCGATGGATTGGTCGTTACACCATCAATTGGGTATAAATCATTAAGCCTTTTAATCTCTTCTAAATTAGCTGTATCTAATAATATTAACATATTGTCTCCCCCTTTTATATAAAATGAGAGTTAATGGATATATTGCGACATTTTAGCTTCAAAGCTGTGACTCATAAGCTATGAGCTAAAATCTCTAAGAACTTAAGCTCACGACTCACAGCTCATAGCTTAATAAAAAGTGTCGCAACATCTCTCTATAACCCCATACTTAAACTTGATTTTAAAATCAAAAATTTTTATTGTTAAAACTTCTGTTCTGTTCTAGCAATAATATCATCTTGGGTCTTCTTATCTAAGGTTACAAATTGAGCACAATAACCCGCTACTCTAACTATTAAATCTCGATATTTTTCTGGATTCTGTTGAGCTGCTCTCAGTGTCTCACTGGATACAATATTAAATTGGATATGCCAAGCCTTTAAGTTGATAAAGGCTTTAATAAAGGAAACAAATCTATCAAATTGGCTCTTACCTGCTAATAGTTCAGGAGGAAATTTTTGATTAAGGAGTTGACCACCAGTCATCATTATCGTAGAAAACTTGGTAATAGAATTTAAAACTCCAGTTGGTCCATTAACATCTGTTCCTTGAGTAGGTGAAGCACCTTCTGCTGCTGGTGTTGCAGCATTTCGACCATCAGGGGTAGCTCCAGTTACTGTTCCCATTGGTACATTAGATGAGATTCCAGAGGTGGACATATAATAATTACCACCAATAGGACCTCGACCATACCTTGTATTCTTATAATTCTTAATCTCATCCATATAAGTCTTATAAGCATCTACTGCTAACTGGTCAACATAATCATCTCCATTACCGTACTTAGGAGCATCAAGTAACATTTTTTGAATAAATTTACCTCTATCACCTGCAAAATCATTAGCTAAAACCTCCATTAACTCCTCAGCCGTTAAAGACTTCTCTTCAAAGATATACTTCTTAATAGCTGCCATAGAGTTAGCTACATTGGCAATACCCACCTGTAAGCCACTGACCATATCATAAACTGCTCCACCCTCTTTAACAGTCTTACCTCGCTCAATACAATTACCTACTAATGAAGAGCATAACATATCTGGGAACTCTTCAAGCTGAGTATCTGCTACATGGTCAACAATCACAGAAAGCTTTGTATAATAAGCGATATGGGCTTCCCAAGCCTTCCATAACTCATCAAAACTTGCAAAGTCTTTTAAGCTTCCTTGACCTTTAAATAATTCAATCCCAGTTCTTGGGTCAACGCCATCATTTAAGGTCAACTCTAAGGCCTTCAACATATTAAGGAAGGTCATCCCAGTACAACGATACCCCCATTTACCTGGTACAGCTACTTCTACACACCCTACCATTGTATAACCATAGGCATCTTCATAGCTTACTCCCTTGTCAAGTAAAGAAGGAATGATAATCTCATCATTATGCAAAGCAGGCATTCCATAACCAGTTTTGATAACCTG
Source organism: Orenia metallireducens (assembly GCF_001693735.1). Taxonomy (GTDB): domain Bacteria; phylum Bacillota; class Halanaerobiia; order Halobacteroidales; family Halobacteroidaceae; genus Orenia; species Orenia metallireducens. The sequence goes on along the minus strand of NZ_LWDV01000008.1, from coordinate 155,688 downwards.
TGCAGCCTCCCGCAATAATCTCTCTGGACTATTGGCATGTACTCTAACCGATAAATTCGGTTGAGTCAGCTTCATCTCACCAACACTCTCTAAAATGAGATAAGTCAATTCATTTGTTTCATCTTTTCCTTGAGGATTCTGCCCACCAATAGTTACATTTTGATAAGTAGGATAGCCTGCTCCATAACCTGCATGGGAAGTAGGTCTTAGCTTGATAATGGAAAACAGTTTTACCCACAAGCATTCTAGTAGCTCTTTGGCAAAATCCTTAGTGATAACTCCTTCTTTAATATCCTTTTTATAAAATGGATATAAATATTGGTCTACTCTACCTAAAGAAGCTGAATGACCATTACTTTCAATCTGAAGAACTAAGTGGATAAACCAGATTGCTTGCACTGCTTCATAGAAATTACGGGGTGCTTTAGCTGGAGTTCGCTCACAAACATCAGCTATTTTGATTAGCTCTTCTTTCCTTGCTGGGTCATCTACCTGCTCTGCTTGCTCTTTAGCTAGTTGGGCATATCTTTTTGCAAAGTTTATAACACTTTCATTAGTTAGTATAGTACCTTCCCAGAAAGCTTTTTTTCTAATAGCATCAAGGTCACCTAGGTCAAGCTTTTCTAGTTCTGCTTGAGCCTCTGCAATTATACCTTCAAGCCCTTTATTTAAGACCTTCTCGAAATCTGGAACTATATGACCATCACCAGAGGTCATATTTCCTTCACCATGAATCACCTTTACTTTAGAAGCCCTTTTAACCTCTTCAGGTAATAGCTCATAACATTTAGCATGTAAAGTCTTACCTTTCCAGTATTGAATAAGGTCTAATAACTCATCAATATGCTCTTTGGGTAAATAGAAGTTATCACCTGGTCGTTTATCAAAGTTTCCTTCTACTTCTATTTCAGCCTCCATCCACTCTACACCATACTCTGGGAAGATAGGGGCTGTTCTCTCATCAGAAGCCTGATTTCCAACTATTAATTCTCCATCTTTAATATAAATACTCATATTTTGTAAAATCTTCTCTACTGCTTTAGCTCTCTTTAAATAGATAGGTGCAGCTTCATTTTCTTGATAGGCTTCTGTAATATATCTAGCTCTTTCAATACAGACTCCTGGTACTTTAGATAGAACACTCTCTCTTAATTTTTCTACTCTAGGACTTTGAATTTGATAGACTTTATCCTTCACCTTTATCCCTCCTATTTTTATAGTCAGCCTCCAATTTGAACCTTTATCCCTTTAGACTCTATTAACTCTTGCAGATAATTCATCTCTTTATCACCAGGACTTTCTAAATCCTCTAATAGATATTCTCTACCTAATCTATCATACTTCTCCCTGCCTAAGCTATGATAAGGAAGGAGATGAATCTCTTTTATCCCTAACTCTTGTGCCAACTCAATCGTTTGGCTTATGTTCTCTTTACTATCATTAATTCCTGGAATTACAGGAACCCTAATGATAATCTCCTTATTCAATTGAGCAGCTCTCTTTAAATTATCTATTATCCAAGTATTCTCAACACCTGTTGCTTCTAAATGCTTATTACTGTCTAGGTGCTTAATATCAAATAATACTAAGTCAGTAAATTCTAAAATCTGTTTGAAATTGTCCCAACTTCCATAACCAGAGGTTTCAATAGCGGTATGAATATACTCTTCTTGGCATTTTTCTAAAATCTCTGCAGTAAATCTAGCTTGTGATAAGACCTCTCCTCCAGATAGCGTTACTCCTCCACCCGACTGATTATAAAAAGGAATATCCTGTTTAACTACTTCAACTACCTCTTCTACACTCATATATTTTCCTACTAACTCTCTATTAGACGAATCCCCATCATAATAAAACTCCTGTCCTCTATGCTGAGTTTCAGGACTACTACACCATTGGCACCTAAGGGGACAACCTTTAAGAAAGACTACTGTTCTAATTCCTGGTCCATCGTAGGCGGCATATCTTTCAATTCTAGTAACTAAACCTTTAGACATAACTTACACCTCCTATACGAATTCCTTTTAAATAATTTATTTTGTGAACATTTGTTCTTGGTTGTTTATTTGTTCTTACACTCATATAGTACCATAGGAATTTTTATCTGTCAAGGTGTATAATCAACCTCCACTTACGATAGGTAAATAGTTGGAATAATATAGAGATATTGCCACAATTCAGTAACTAGTGACAAGTGACGAGTAACCAGTAAAGAACTTAACTTATCACCTGTTACTCGTCACTCGTTACTATATGAATATATCCATTAGCCGATAAATAATACTACCTAAACAAAAATAGGGCAGCCTAAGATTTTCACCTTAAGCTACCCTATTACCAAAAACTTATTTACTTTGCCACTTATCACTCGTCACTCATTGCTGCTTACTACTTTGAATATATTCATCAATTGCTTTAGCAGCCCTCTTTCCAGCTCCCATAGCTTCAATTACCGTTGCAGCTCCAGTTACCATATCTCCTCCAGCAAAGACACCTGCTTTACTGGTTTCACCAGTATCTTCATCGGCTACAATTGTACCCCACTTAGTGGTTTCAATCTCAGGAGATTCTTTTAATAAAATAGGATTTGGACTTTGACCAATAGCCATAATCACAGTATCTACATCCATCACCCATTCAGAGCCTTCAATTGGAACTGGTCTTCTTCTGCCTGAATCATCAGGCTTACCTAATTCCATCTTGATACACTCCATTCCAGTTACAAAGCCCTCTTCGTTACCTAAGATTCTTGTTGGGTTATTGAGAAGCTTGAACTGAATTCCTTCCTCTTCAGCATGATGAATCTCTTCCTCTCTTGCAGGCATCTGCTCTCTAGCCCGACGATAAACGATAATTGACTCTTCAGCTCCTAACCTTAATGCAGTTCTAGCAGCATCCATAGCCACATTTCCTGCTCCAATTACTGCTACCCGTTTACCGACATAGACAGGTGTCTTGTACTCTGGGAAACGATAGGCTTTCATCAGATTAACTCTAGTTAAGAACTCATTGGCTGAATAGACCCCATTTAAATTCTCTCCTTCAAGACCTAGGAAACGAGGAAGCCCCGCTCCAGTTCCTACAAATACAGCATCATACCCCTCTTCAAAGAGCTCATCTATACCTTTAATCTTACCGATAACATGGTTGAGTTTGATCTCCACTCCCAACTTTTCAATCTTCTCTACCTCATCTTTAACAATTGCTTTAGGTAATCTAAACTCTGGAATACCATAGGTCAATACTCCTCCTACCTCATGGAAGGCTTCAAAGATAGTTACTTGATAGCCCATCTTAGCTAAGTCTGCTGCTGCAGTCAGACCTGCTGGACCTGCACCTATTATGGCTACCTTCCCTTTATCTTGATTAGCAACTGCTTCTATCTCTTCTTTATCTCTAGCATAATCAGCTACAAATCGCTCTAAGCGACCAATAGCTACCGCTTCATTCTTAATCCCTACTATACATTTTCGCTCACATTGCTCTTCTTGAGGACAGACCCGTCCACAGATTGCAGGGAGATTATTCTTCTCTTTAATCTTCTTAGCTGCCTCTTCAAACTTTCCTTCTGCTACCAAAGCAATAAAATCAGGAATATCAACCTCTACTGGACAGCCTTGCATACAAAGAGGATTCTTACATTGTAGACAACGCTTAGCCTCATTTATCGCATCTTCAGCTGAATAACCTAAAGCTACTTCTCCAAAATTATTAACTCTTTCTTTTGGGTTCTGTTCTGGCATCTTTGTCTTTTTAGTCTGCTTTGACACGGCAACCTTCACCTCCAATATTATGAGCATGGGCTAACTTTTCATGATCACTATAAAATTGCTGTCTTCTTAACTGTTCATCAAAGTCTACCAAATGTCCATCAAAGGCTGGACCATCAACACAAGCAAACTTGGTCTCTCCACCAACAGTTACTCGACAACCTCCACACATACCAGTACCATCAACCATCAGTGAATTTAGACTCACCATTGTATTGACTCCATACTCTTTAGTCAACTCTGATACAAATTTCATCATAATCATCGGACCAATAGTGATTACTAAATCTATATCATCATTCTCCTCTAATACATCCTTTAAAACATCAGTTACAAATCCTTGATGCCCTTTAGAACCATCATCTGTACTTATATATAATTGCTGACTCAATTCAGCAAAGTCATCTTCTAAAATTATCAACTCTTCAGTTCTAGCCCCTAAAATACTAATAATCTCTGTACCCTCTTCACTTAGAGATTTCGCTTTAGGGTATAGTGGTGCTGCACCTAAACCACCTGCAACACAGACAACCTTCTTATAATTTTCAGTCTCAATATGTTCCCCTAGAGGACCTACTAAATCTAAAAAGCTATCCCCAACTTCTAATTTACAAATCTCTTCACTACTATAACCTACTTCTTGTACAATAATTGTAACACTGCCCTCTTGACGATCATAGTCAGCAATAGTTAAAGGGATTCTTTCTGCCTGCTCATCTACTCTAACAATCAAGAAATGTCCTGGCTGAGCTTTAGCAGCTACATTAGGTGCCAAAACTTTAAATTTACTTATCTTAGGTGCCAAGACTTCTTTGTCTAATATCTTATACACTTGTACTCTCTCCTCCTAATTTATATAGATTTTCTAATTAGTAATAGTAAATTGCATAAAAATATAAAACTAATTATTATAATTATATCAATTTAGTTGGTAAAATCAACTTTTCTTAAATAAATAATAGAAGACATCTTCTAAACTATTAAAATAACTTATACTCTTTTGAATTATCAATCTTTGAATTTAAAATAAAATTTTATGGGTATATTGCGACATTTTCCACCTCGCCCCCTAACCCCCTCTCCTTAACTAATGAGAGGGGGGAAATGATTTTTCTTTTTGTTCCCTCTCCTCAGAGGAGGAGAGACCGTTCCTGTACGACGGGTTGATAAACCCAGAGGGGTTAGGGTGAGGTGTGAGTTCTAAAAGTGTCGCATTATCTATTATCTATAAAGACACCTTTAATTTACAGGAATAATTTTCATCTACTCATTTAATATTAATGCCACGGAATAAAATCCCGTGGCTTTAGACTATTTTATATAAAGTATATTTAATATATTACCTATTTAACTAGAACCTAAATCTAATTCTTAACTAATTAATTTCCATAGAAAGAATCAACATAAATCTTCTTCATATCTTCAACAGTAGGCTCTTGTGGATTGGTTAATGTACATGGATCTTGATGAGCATTCTTTGACATTCTATCTACTATATTCTCAAAATCTTCTTCAGTATAATCCAACCAATCTATTGCTTTAAATGAAGGAACTATATCTAATGTTTTATTTAAATTCCTAACTGCATCTGCTAAACTATCTACACCTAATGTCTTTTCAACTACTTCAAACTTCTCTTTAGCAGCTTCATAGTTAAATTCTATAACATATGGAAGCAATATAGCATTGGCTAAACCATGAGTAACATGTAATTCTCCACCAATTTTATGCGCTAAACTATGTACAATTCCTAAAGAAGCATTAGAGAAAGCCATTCCTGCCATTGTAGAAGCATTATGCATCTTCTCTCTAGCTACCATATCATCACCATTACTAACAGCCTTAGGTAAGTATTCAAATACCATCTCAATTGCTTTCAATGCTAAAGCATCACTATAGTCACTAGCCGCAGTAGATACAAAGGCTTCAACTGCATGTGCCAATACATCCATTCCAGTATTAGCTGTGATATGTGGTGGCATTGTAGCAGGAATCTTTGGATCAACAATTGCTATATCTGGTACAATCTCTGGAGATACAATTGGATATTTAATCTTATTTTCTGTATCTGTAATAACAGAAAAGGCTGTAATCTCAGAAGCTGTTCCACTAGTAGAAGGAATTGCAATAAATTTAGCCTTATTTCTTAACTTAGGCATAGAAGCTACCTTGATAATATCTTCAAATTCTAATTCAGGATGCTCATAAAATGCCCACATAATCTTAGCAGCATCTAAGGCTGAACCTCCACCTATAGCAATAATCCAATCAGGCTTAAAGTCTAACATCTCTTCTTTCCCTTTAATTACAGTTTTAACTGATGGGTTAGGCTCTACTCCATCAATTATCTTTGATTCAATTCCAGCCTCTTGTAAATAATCTACTGCCTGATCTAAGAATCCAAACCTCTTCATTGAACTTCCACCTGTAACTAAAACTGCACGCTCTCCTTCTAACCCTTTCAAAATCTCTAAAGCATTCTCACCAAATTCAATATTTCTTGGAAGTAAAAATGTACTCATCTTATCACTCCTGATGTTATTATTTTAACAATCATATTATAACATAAGTGGTAATATGATGCAATACACTGCAAATAATCACGAAAATTCTGACTTTTCTATCTAATTTAAATTAATAACCAACTTTATCTATAATTTTTTAATAACAGTTACATTTATATTGTTAAATTTAAATCAATTTATTCTTATCAATTGTTGGAATTACAAAAATCCTTATTACCAATTGGTAATAAGGATTTAAAAATATTTAAGGTACCTCATGCCCCATAGAACTCTGTAAAATTTCAAACCAATGCTCTCTACTCAACTCTATTTCCATTGCTTCAACAGCACTCTCGATCCGCTCTATCTTTCCACTTCCTACAATAGGGATAATCTTAGCTGGATGCTTTAGTAACCAAGCATACATCACTTGGTCAATAGCCCTAGCATCAACTTCCTTAGCTACCTTCTCTAAAATCTCTCTAACTCGAAGAGCTTTTTCATCTTGAGAAGTAAAGACTCTTCCACCTGCTATTGGGGACCATGCCATTGGAGCAACCCTCTTCTCTTGACAGTAATCTAATGTTCCATCTTCTATATTCTCTAATTCCATTACAGAAAGCTCAATTTGATTAGTCACTAAAGGAAGATCTAAACGAGAACTCAACAGATCAAATTGATGAGCTTTAAAGTTAGATACTCCAAAATTTAATACCTTCCCTTCTTCTTTCAATTCTGTAAATACTTCTGCTACTTCATCAGCATCCATAAAAGGATCAGGACGATGAATCAATAGTAAATCTATATAATCTGTCTTAAAATTCCTCAAAGAATTCTCTACAGAATTTCTAATATGATCCTTACTAGTATCATATGACTTAATATTGTGTTCAGGACGATTTTCAGAGATTAACTTAATCCCACATTTAGTTACTAACTCAATCTTATCCCTTAACTTAGGCTTTAGACTTAAAGCCTCTCCAAAAATACCCTCACAGGTATAATTACCATAGATATCTGCATGGTCAAAGGTGGTGACTCCTAATTCAAGGCATCTTTCCACTAATTCCACAATCTCTTTTTTGGACATATTCCAGCTTGCTAAACGCCAGTGCCCGTGAACAATTCTTGATATCTCTAATGTATCACCTAACTTGATTCTTTCCATATTTATCCTCCCCGAACTTATAATTAATTGTACATTGTCAATTCTCAATTGCTTTAAATTTGTCCTATCCAATTATCATCATTTATTCTAAAGCTCTCTCTAACCTCTTTAACCAATTCTGTTGGTAAAGCTCCTTTATTAATAAGCTCTATATTTCTTTTAAATGATTAAGATTAGATGTTCCAACTATACAACTATGTACTCCTTCAAAATAGGCAGTAAATCGCAAAGCAATCTCATGTAAACTCAATCCATAAGTATTAAAGTTCATCTTCTCTCTAGCTACCATATCATCACCATTCTCATAAGCTTTTGGTAAGTATTCACAGACCATCTCTATAGCTTTTAATGCTATAACATCTGTATAGTTACTAGCACCAGTAGAAGTAAATGCTTCAACTGCATGTGCCAATACCCTGTATTAGCTGTAATATGTGGTGGCATTGTAGCAGGAACAGCTGGATCTACAATCACTACATCAGGAACTATTTCTGGTGATACAATTGGATATTTAATCTTCTTCTCAGTATCAGTAATTACCGAAAATGCAGCAATCTCAGATGCAGTCCCACTAGTAGATGGAATTGCAACAAACTTAGCTTTATTTCTTAATTTAGGGAACCTACTTCAATGATATCTTCAAGCTCTTGCGAGTTTCAAAAAGCCAAAAACTTTTCATGGTTTCAGTAGATTTTACTTTTCATCGATATCTTCAGAAATAACAGTTAATCTCTATACTTCACTCCCATTGCAGCAGTCCCCACTGCGTTATCACTACTCCATTTAGGGTCAGCAAAGTATAGTTTAGCACCTACAGCAGGATGCTCTAAACGTTTCTTTAATCTCTCTCTTATGTACTGATTGGCTGCTACACCACCAACAATTAAAATATCTTTACATTTCTCTTCATCAATTGCTTTCTTTAAAACCTTCTCCAAAGAATTGGCTATACATTGCTGCACAGCTAAAGCTATATCTGCCGAACCTTTACCTAATTCAATCAATCTCATAGCTGCCGAAGTAGGTCCAGAGAAGCTCATCTGATAACCTTGTACAGAGGATGGGATACTTACCTTGCCTAATTCACCTTTAGTAGCCAATCTCTCTAGCTGGGAACCTGCTGGAAAGGATAGACCTAGTGCTACACCAACTCTATCTACAAATTGACCAGCATGTAAATCCTGAGATGCTCCTAATTCTTTGATATCAAAATTATTGTTATTCTTATGTACCTTCAATATCTCTGAAGTCCCACCCGATAGATGAACAGCCAAAAACTTCTGTATATTTATCTTTGCAGACCATAAACCTGCCATCAAATGCCCCTCCTGATGAGAAGTTTCAATTAAAGATATACCTAAGACACTAGCCAAAGCCTTAGCATGTCCAAAACCAGCTGTAAAGACTGGCATATAGGAATCTTCTTGTGGACGAGGCTTAGTACTAACCACTATCTTAGTCAAAACATCCTTTCTACCTTCTGCAACCTCAGCAATCAGATTAGGTAGCTGCTTAACATGTTGGAATAAGGCTTCTGATTGGCGTAATCCCCTCTCTCCTAAATCAACCTTTAATCTCTCTCTTCTCTGCTTAACTAATTTACCTTCTAGGTCCATTAAGGCAACTGAAGTGGTATAATTACTGGTATCTATCCCTAAAATCAACTTTAATTACTCCCCCTCTTCTCTCTCCAAATCTAGAGCATCGACTAATTTACCTAAGATACCGTTAATAAAATTGGCTGATTTCTCATCACTAAAGCTCTTAGCCAACTCTACTGCTTCATTAATTGAAACTGCTACTGGAATATCATCCTTAAATAGAATCTCATACATAGCTAATCTGATGATATTTCTATCTACCTTACCCATCCTATCTACCTTCCAATCGATAACATTATTATTAATTGTATTATCTATCTCTTCTAATTTTTCATAGGTACCCTCTAATAATTCCAATAAAAAACTCTCTTCTAATATCAATTCAGGCTGCTCAGACTTTAGAACCTCTAAATTTTCTTCCAAACTTTCTTGATTGATATCCATCTGGTATAATAACTGTACTGCTACTTCTCTTGCTTCATGTCTGTTTAATTCCCTAGTCATATTCTTTCCTCCCTAAAATATAATCAAGACCACTACTAAGCTTAAATTTAAACTCAACTTCTCATTAAAAAACCACCCATTAGTTAAGTAGGTGGTAAATTATTAGTTAATCTTAATATACTTAATAATTATTCATTATTTGGTAAGATATCATTAATTAAATCTTTAAAATCCTGTTTATTATCATAACGCATACCTAAATAATATCCTATCCCTACACAGATGATAATAAAGATTGATAAGATAATACCAAAACGAATAATTAATAAAGCAATAATAAAACCAAGTAGAATTCCTAAAACTCTACCTTTATAATCATTTAAGAGGTTTAAAAGTTCCATTAAATCATCCTTGTTAATCACTATTAAACACCTCTCTTTTAGTCTAATCTCACTCTTTCTTCTCTCTTAATTTCTTTAATTAGAATCTGTACTTTCGATATCTTAACCCCTGTAGACTCACTTACTCTATCCTTTAATATCTCTTGTAATCGTTCTGATAATTCAGGAATAATAGTTCTACTATCAACAACTAAATTCAAATAGACATGTACTCCATTCTCTTTTACCCTTATCTGTGATTGTATATCTTTGGTATTAGATTCTTGTTTAACTATATCATGAACTAAACTATTGATAGCATCTAAAGAGATATTGACATCACCTAACTCATTTTTAGCAACTATAGCTTTCTTTATCTTCTTTTTTCTAAAGAATAGTTGTAAAATCCTAACAGAGATTAAGAATAAGGCTCCCCCTACAATTATCCCCTCTATACCTACAGTATAGCCTTGTAAGCTAGCAACTAGATATTCAATATCTAGTATACCTGAGTAAAGACCAATTATCAAGATAGAAAGAACCATGATAATTACATCAATTAATAATACTAATAACTTATCAATAACTTTCATCTTTAAACTCCTCTCTAAAAGTAGCAGTTTTAGTAACAATATTTAAAGAATAATCTTGTTCTAGTTGACACTCTATTATGTATAAAGGTATCTATCTATAAACTACATTATATATAGCACCATTACTTTATCGTTTATAAAAATATTATAATATTAATTATTTATCATTACCAATATATAGCTTTTTATGAAAAATTAATAGAAATATAAGAGAAGCTAACCCTTTAAACAAGAGCTAGCTTTTCTAGTACTTATCTTACTCTAGGAACTTCAACTTCCTCTATTTCCTCTACTTCTTCTTCCTCTTCTTGCTCTTCTTCTTCATCTTCAAAGCTAATACCTTGAACATGAACATTAACTTCTACTACATCTAAACCAGTCATGCTTTCAATTGATCTTTTGACATTCTCTTGAATCTCCCGAGAGACCTCAGGTATCTTTACTCCATATTTCATGATTGTATATAAGTCTACAGCAGCTTCAGTCTCTCCAACTTCCACTCTAACACCTTTAGATAAATTATTCTTTCTTAATATATCTGCAATTCCACCAGCTATACCACCACTCATTCCTGCTACTCCTTCAACTTCAGTAGCAGCTAAACCAGCAATGATTCCTACAACTTCATTAGCAATCTTAATACTTCCTACACCATTCTCAACTTCGCTCATATTTGCCCCTCCTTGTCTTTATTAAAATCTAACACATTCAACTACATAGCTAGAATCTCTAGCTAAAATACATCTTAACCATTATAACTAATTTAATAAAGCAATTTAGTATAAGTTACTATATATTGTTGTTCATTTATCACAATATCTATACTGAAGTCTAGAGGCATTTAATAATTACGAAATTTCCTAAAACTATTTATCTTTTGGTTTCATAATATGTTCAGCAATAAACCCTGTATCAAATTGACCTTTAATAAAATGTTCATTATTTAGAACTTCTCTATGGAATGGAATTGTTGTCTTGATTCCATCAATATTATACTCTTCTAAAGCTCTTAACATTCTTTTACGAGCTTCTTCTCTATCCTTACCAAAGGTAATTAATTTAGCAACCATAGAATCATAGTAAGGAGGTATCATATAATCAGGATAAGCACAACTATCAACTCTTACTCCAATTCCACCAGGAACTAAATACTCTGTTATCTTTCCTGGAGAAGGTCTAAAATCTTTACTAGGGTCTTCAGCATTTATTCGACATTCAATAGAAGCACCTTCTATTATAATATCCTCTTGAGAGTAACCTAATTCTTCTCCTTGGGCAATTCTAATCTGCTCACTAACAATATCTATCCCTGTTACCATTTCAGTTACAGGATGCTCTACTTGAACACGAGTATTCATTTCTATAAAATAGAAATTATTGCTATTATCTAATAACATCTCAACTGTACCAGCATTGTAGTAACCTACAGCCTTAGCAGCTTTAACAGCAGCATCTCCCATTCTCTCTCTTAATTCAGGATCAATAGCTGGAGATGGTGCTTCTTCAATTACCTTTTGATGGCGCCGCTGAATAGAACAGTCACGTTCACCTAAATGAACTACATTACCATGCTCGTCAGCCAAGATTTGGAATTCAATGTGGCGTGGATTTTGAACATACTTTTCTAGATATACTTCAGCATTTCCAAAAGCAGCCTTTGCTTCAGAACTTGCTGTTTGGATGGCCTTAACTAATTCTGCTTCATTGTTAGCTACCCTCATTCCACGACCTCCACCACCAAAGGAAGCCTTAACGATAACTGGATATCCAATCTCTTTTGCTATTTCAACAGCTTCATCAGCACTCTCAATAGCTCCTTCAGTACCAGGTACAACTGGCACTCCAGCAGCAATCATAGTTTCACGAGCTATAGACTTATCCCCCATCTTGTTTATATGCTCAGGAGAAGGTCCAATAAATTTAAAACCGCATTCCTCACATACTTCTGCAAAATGAGCATTCTCTGATAAGAATCCATAACCTGGGTGAATAGCATCCGCATGAGCAATTTCAGCTACACTGATTAAACTAGGTATATCTAAATAACTCTTATTTGAAGCAGCTGGTCCAATACAATATGCCTCATCTGCATATTTTACATGTAATGAATCTCTATCAGCCTCAGAATAAACTGCTACAGATTTAATACCAAGATCTCGACAAGCTCTAATAATTCTTAATGCAATCTCTCCACGATTAGCTATAAGTATTTTATTAAACATCATATTCAACTCCCTTATACTCGCTCAACTATAAATAGAGGTTGACCATACTCGATTGGTTCTCCATCTTCCACTAAAACATCTATAATCTTACATTTAAATTCTGCTTCAATCTCATTCATTAGCTTCATTGCTTCAATGATACATAAAGTATCTCCTGCATTAATAACGTCACCAACTTTAACAAATGGAGCTGCGTCTGGAGCAGGTGATGTATAGAAAGTTCCTACCATTGGAGCTTCTATCTTCTCTCCCTCAACAGCAGGTTTTTCTTCAGCCTTTGGCTGTGCTGTTGGTGCTTGAGTTGGTTGAGCAGCCTTTACTTCTTCCACTATTGGAGCTGGTGCAGCTACTGCTGAGTTATCTTGAGCTACTACTTTTCCTCCCTTTCTGATACTAATCTTTGTTCCATCACTCTCTAAATTGATTTCAGAAATATCAGTTTCATTTAAAATTTGTACTAACTCTTTAATGTCTTTTAATTCCATGTCTTTTTCCTCCCTATTAATTTCTGGTTCAGTTTCCCCAAAGATATCTTTCTCTTTCTTTCTCTCTTTTAAGAATTTTAATCCCACTTGCGGGAATAAAGCATAGGATAAGTAATCTTCTTCTTTCTCTGCATAACGTGTAACTTCATCTTTTATATTATCCAACATTGGCTCTAATAAATCAGCAGGACGACAAGTAATTGGTTCTTCATCACCAATTGCTCTCTTTTGAACCTCTGGATTGATCTCTGCTGGAGGTCTACCATAATACCCTTTAATATATGATTTAATCTCATCAGGAATTACCTTATATCTTTCCCCTAATAAGATATTCAATACTGCTTGAGTACCTACAATTTGACTAGTTGGTGTTACCAATGGAGGAAAACCTAAATCCTCTCTTACTTTTGGTATCTCCTCTAATACATCATGGATTCTATCTAAAGCCTCTTGCTTCTCTAACTGGGATACTAGATTAGATATCATTCCACCTGGTACTTGGTGAGAGAATGTTTGCATATCAGTGATTCTAGTAACCCCTCTAGGGAATCCTTTCTGTCTTCTTACTCTCTCCCAATAACTATCTATTTCAAATAATAAGTCTAAATTCAAATCAGTATCATATTCAGTTTCTCTTAAAATAGCCGTCATAGTCTCAACTGGTGGCTGAGAGGAACCAAAAGCTAAAGATGCAGTCGCCGTATCGACAATATCAACACCTGCTTCAATACCTTTCAAATAAGTTGGAATCGCCATACCTCCAATATAATGACTATGTAATTCAATTGGAATATTGATCTTCTCTTTAATTGCTGAAACTAAGTTATAGGCACGGTAAGGGGTTAATAATCCAGCCATATCCTTAATACATAAAGAATCTGCCCCCATATCCCTTAAAGTAACTGCAGTCTCCACATAATGATCAATAGTATGAACAGGGCTAACAGTATATGCTACTGTAGCTTGTGCATGCTTGCCAGTTTCCTTAACTGCATTCATAGCTGTTTCGATATTTCTAACATCATTAAGAGCATCAAAGATTCTAAAGATATCTATTCCATTCTCCGCTGCTTTATCAACAAATGCTCTAACAACATCATCTGGGTAGTGTTTATACCCTACTACATTCTGCCCTCTCAATAACATCTGTAATGGAGTCTTACGGATATAGCTATTTAATAGCCTAAGCCTCTCCCATGGGTCTTCATTTAGGTAACGCATACAAACATCAAAAGTAGCTCCGCCCCAAACTTCCATAGCATTATAGCCAACTTCATCCATCTTACCGATAATCGGTAACATATCTTCAGTTCTCATCCTTGTTGCCCACAATGATTGATGAGCATCCCTTAAGGTTGTATCGGTAATTCTCACTCTTTTCTTCATTCTTCTCCCTCCTAAATACTCATTCTATTATTTCTATATTTACAATTTAACTCCTTTTTAAGCGTTAAATTTATTGGCATTTACTAGCCAAAAATAATATACTATTAATTTTCAATCCTAGCCTATAACTAATTTACTGATTACTGGACTTAATTACAGAAAGACTCAGGTTAACGAACAAATATAACCTGAGCACTGTTAATCTTATTTAGTTATTATACCTTCTTTAATATATTTTGTCAATTCATTCAGGTTTTTTCTCAATGATAGTTATATTGTGCAAGTTAATATCTGTGCTATTTTTAATAATATCACCAAGCTTTGCTACATCCTCCTTCTTTAAAGCTTCTGTACAAATAATGAGCTCTATAGAATTGTCATGAATAAAGGCGATTCCATCATCATATCCCCTTGCCCTGACTAAACTTTCAATCTCCATCTCTTTCTCTATATTATTCGTTAAAGTCAGTAAACGTTCCTGAGCCTTAGATTTTAATCCTTTATCAGAATTAGGGTTATTTATCATCTCTCTTAAAAGATCTATCTGTTCACTACGAGCTTGATCTCTATCAATTCTATATTCTACAAAAAAGTCCTTACCTTTATTTTTTGTATCTTTGTCACCCTTAGATAAATTGATTACCTCCTCTGCTGTTACATCATTAAGGATTGGCTCTTCACTTATAATTTCACTATCAGAATCCTTTATGTCTTCTATCTCTACATAGCCTTCTTGTGAAGATACATCAGCTATATGACTATCTGATACTGGACTACGATGAATTACTACAGCCGTTACCATGCCCACCCACAACATCAATACCAGAAACCACCCTGCCCTTCTCTTTAACTCTTGGTCAGTTATCATTCCAATTATTTTCATTAAGATCACTACCTTTCTTTTGATAATATAACTATCTTATGGCTAGGTACTCCCAAACCTATCTTAATTGCCCTTAATAACTTTGCCTTAATATACGAATTCTCAGCCCCTTCTGCAACTACCAATACACCTCTAATTTGGGGTTTGACCTCCCTTTTTACCACAGGAACCTGTTCACCACTATTATTAAGCAATACTACTTCAGTTCTATTATCATATTGAATCGTCTTACGATTTCCTCCAGAGTTATCCTCTTCCAAACTCTCTTGCTTAGAATCTTGATAATCTCTAGCATAGGTGTACTCTGAACCTGAGTCCAAGGTTATGTCTACATCAACCTCTCCAACCCCTTCAACCTGAGATAGCATCTTCTGTAACTTAGCCTCAATACTCTCTTCTAAATTTGAAGTAGTTGTATTTATTGAGCTTAATTTCCTACTAGTTAGGGACTGCTTTGCTTTAGGTGCAGAGACATCTTTTCCAAAGTCACCTAATAGCATTAAAAAGACCCCTGCTAAGACCAATACAACCAAATATCTGATAAATTTAAATTGTGATTTATTTAAAAAACCATCTTTTCCAAAAATATTATCCATTCAAATTCTCCCCCTCTCTTATCTCCATTATTTTTCTGAAAATATCTATGTTTTAGCAGATTCTATTTATATAAGCTAAGTTTAAATTTAAATCTTAACCTTAATCTAAATCTATTGTAATCTGCTCAGTATCAATGCCATAAAAACTGGCTATCAGCTCTTTTAATTCAGCCATCTGATTATCCTCATTATCTTGAGGTGGATTATTCTTGGATAAATCTACACTAACCTTTTTAACCCTAGTATCCCTCCCTTTAATAGATACTCCTTTTAGTTGACTATTAGAATTAAAATCTACTTTAGCTTTGATATCTGTCAAATCTGAATTCAGCTTGATCAAAGCTTCAATTTGCCTATTTAACCTTCTTTTATAATCTTTTGCTCTACCTTGATTATCTTCTTTTAACTTCTCACCTTCTTGAACTATCTCCTCAAAAGATGGTTTACTATAATTAAATATATTAAAAAGACTCAAAAAATTTGACTGATAATTTAATAAATTAATTATTGGACTTAAAATCACTAGGATAATAAATAGTCCAATCACCATATTGATTTCACGTTTAGTATTATTATTAGGTAATAGCATCTCAATAAAGTTAGCAAAGATAATTACCAGTACTATATTTCTAATCCAGTTTGTTAGAAAATCCATTCTATCACCTCATCATTACAGTAAAATTAGCTGCTCCTACCATGATAATTATTACTACAAAGAACATTACCCCTACAATAGCTACTGATGCAAAGATGTATAATAAGTTATTAGCTAATCTATTAAGACAATCAACTATCTTATCATCACTGATAGGTTGAATAAGTGCTGCTGACAACCTATAGATAAAGACTAAAGCCAAGATCTTAATTACAGAGAAGGAGCAGAATACAATAATGATAAATACACTAAAGACTCCTAAGGCATTCTTAATTAATAATGAGCCACCTATAACCATATCTAAGGTACTCGATAAAAAGCCCCCTACTACTGGAATAAAGCTTCCTGTTAAATACTTAGCAGTGCGGATAGTGACCCCATCACTTACAGTAGCAATAGTTCCTTGGGCTACAATAGTTCCCAAAAAGATTGTAGTAATCAAACCTAATATACTCGCAACCCCCTTCTTAAATAATCCTGCCATCCCTGTCACCTTAAAGTTATTAGACAGATTATTTACTATATCTAAGATAGTAGCCAAAAAGATAAGGGGAAAGAGAATATTGATAATAAATGTACTTAAACTATTGACTATTAGAAAACTGATTGGATGAAACAAGGCTGCTGAGGTAACATTGCCCATGCTAACCAATAAAGATAATAATATTGGTAGGATTGCCTGCATAATATCTACCATATCCCTAATTGTATCTTTACCAATTCCTATCGCTACCTTAAAGGAGTTAAGAGCTATAATCACCAGTACCAGATATACTATCCCATTAGCCAGATTATTGACCTGTGCTGAGTCATTTGACTGGAAGGTCTTAAGGACTGCTACCATCATAGCTAGGACTATTAATTGACCTAACAGTTTACTATTTGCCCAAATTTCATCTAAGAAGTACTTTAATATCCCTTTACTAATCTCTATTATCTTGATTCTAAAACCATCTTTACTGAATAATTTAATAATATCCTTAACACTTATTTGAGGAAGGTACTCCTCTACCTCTTTATTCAATTTTTGAACTTCTTTATCTAACTCTGAAAGATTCAACTTCTGCAACTGCTTTTCTATAATCTCTCCAGGTTGAATTGATAAATCCGAATCTGAATTATTGGCATCTATAGGTGTTGAAATTAGAGTTAGTATAAATATGAGTATTAATAGCTTCTTCATATTATCACGCCTTTATGGTAAGAGTTGCATTACTGACTCTAAAATAGCTAACATAATTGGAATACCTAAAATCATTATAAAAATTCTACCAGCCAATTGAATCTTCATAGCTATACTCTTTTGACCAGTATCTTCACAAACTTTATAAGCAAATTCAGTTATGTATGAGATGGCTATTACCTTTAAAATCGTTTTGAAATAAATCAAATCTATATTGGCCTTTGTTGCCAAATTCTCCATTACATCAATGATTACGGCTATTCTGCCTACCAATAAGAGTAGAATAATCAATCCCACTACTATACTTAACAGCAAAGATAATTCAGGCTTATATTGCTTGATTACTACAGCTAAAATAGTACCGATAATACCTATACCTACAATCTGGATTATCTCCACTATATCCCCTCCTAAAATCCAAAGATACTACGAACATTAGTAAATAATTGATTTATCAGCTGAATAATTACCATCAGTACAATAATCACCCCAACTAAAGTCAACATCTGGGCTTGCTCTTCCTTCTCTGCCTGCTTTAGTACCATATTGAATACCGAAATTAAAATACCTAAGCCTGCAATCTTAAAGACTAAATCTATATCCATTCTCTAACCAACCTCCCAACATATAATCTAGAAGATATTGCAACACTTGCTACTTCTGTTAATAGTAAATAGTTTTTTAATCCGAAAAAATTAATGTTTGAACGAAACAAAAATCGAACTAAAACTTAGAATACGGTAAAATTTTAATCTAGAGAATCTAATAAATGATAATCTCATAATTTTGATTGCTGAGTGAGTGGGCTCTGCCACGAAGAGTTTTTGTTCTGGGCTGCCCTTGCCACGAAGGGGTTGTTTATAACCCCGAAGATAAAACTCCTAGGTTTAGTTACTTTTAGGGAGCCCTGAAGGAAGTGTTCTTTCTTCCTGAGGAAGTACTCTTAGGGTGCAATGCTAAAAGTAACCCGCCCTTAGGTGCGCCCTGAGGGGGACCTCTAAAACTAAGATCCCACGGAGGATTATTTTTTTACCCGAAGGTGATTTTCCCCGAGGAAGTACTCTTGGGGTGGAACCTAAGCATTTTATTTACTTTTTTAAAAACCAAAGTGTCGTAATATCTATATTAATAGTCAGCATCTCTAAAATATCAATATCGCCAAAAAAAACCCTGCCAAAACTCCTAAATACCTCCATAACTTAACCTTCTCTTCCTTCTCAGTAAAGGCTTGTTGATATAGAGCATCTAACTTGTGTTGGGCTAAATTCATATACTTAACTTGGTCATCAATACTTGTCTGCCCTAAATTATAACCAAAGTCTAACAGAACCTCTATATCCTCTCCTGCTAAAGCTGTTTGACTATAAGTATCATTGACGGCCCTCTGCCAAGCCTCCTCTGCTATCACCCCAGAATCCAATTCTTCTTGTGCAATTTTAAAGATTGTTGAAATTGGTGATGACAAACTATTAGTCAATTTACTAAAGGCTTCAGGCAAGGGAGTAACCCCATAACTTATCTCAGTCTCTAACATCTGTAAAGCAGTCTGTAACTCCCTTAACTGTTTAGGTCTTAAAAGGTATTGCTGGGCTATAATAAAGCCGATTGTCGTACTACTACTAATAATAATTAATGCACCTAATAGTTTCATTTCCGTCCCCCTATATCTTAATAATCTTCTCTACTGTACCAGCTCCCTGCCGATGGCTTAAGATAATTATCCTTTGAAAAGTATTACTATTTATGATTTTTTTCAAGCTTGGTCTTAATTTCAACTCATCTAAGCTACTACCATGGACAGTAGTAATGATTCTCACCCCTGCATTGATAGCTTCCTGTAAGGCTTTAACATCCTGCTCTGACCCAATTTCATCGGTAACAATTACATCAGGGGACATCGACCTGATCAATAGCATCATCCCTTCAGCTTTAGGGCATCTATCCAATAAATCTGTCCTTACTCCCAATCTATTCTGGGCCACCCCTTGATATGCCCCTCCAATCTCAGAACGTTCATCAACTACCCCTACCTTCAAACCATTAAATCTCAAGTTGGGAATTCCATCACTTAACTGGCGAGTCAAATCCCTAATTAAAGTTGTCTTACCACAACGAGGTGGAGAGATAATCAAT
This sequence comes from Orenia metallireducens, assembly GCF_001693735.1. Classification (GTDB taxonomy): domain Bacteria; phylum Bacillota; class Halanaerobiia; order Halobacteroidales; family Halobacteroidaceae; genus Orenia; species Orenia metallireducens. The sequence goes on along the minus strand of NZ_LWDV01000008.1, from coordinate 135,682 downwards.
GTATTATAGATATCCCTTCTCCCTTTAACTATCTCTTTAATCACCTTATCACCTGCACCTATAATCTCTTGACAGATTCTGATATTCAGTCCTGAGATATGCTTAATCCTCTTAATCCCTTTCTCATCAGCAATAACTTGACCAACCAAGCCTACCCTATGCCCACCAGTTAAGGTGAAAAACCCTGCTTTAATCTCCCCTTCTAAAGTGAACAAGGAGCTTTTGGTCATCAGATTTAATGTATCCTTAATAACCTTTGCTGTTACTGAATATGCTTGATTAATCTCTTTAATCCTATTACCTCGACTATCAACTATTAATTCCCCTCGCTGCCTCTCTAAGATTAGAGGTTTTCCTACCCTTAACCTTATCTCTATCAAATCATCTATTTTATTATCATCTATATGATTAATTATCCTTCTAAGCTCAGGGGCTAGTACAGGTAAGATACCTTGCCTTAAAATTCTATTCATTTTATTTTCCATAGATACCACCTCTACCTAACTATATTAATCTCATGGTAAAAATATGCAATAAAAAGAAAAAAGCCAAACAGAAACTCTGTTCAGCAAAAATAATTTATATCATATTGTTATAATTAGACTTTGAGATATTATATAAGTCAATGTATATATTACAACACTTTCTACTTTTAAAAGTAAACAATCTCTCTTAGGTTGCGCCTAAGGGCACCTTACTTTTGGCATTGCCCCAAAAGTAAGCAAACCTACGGGTTCATATTTAGAACCCTTCGTGATAAATCCAGTCTAGAAAAGAATATACCTACGAGTTTTAAAAAACAAAAACTCTTCGTGGCATAACCAGCCCACTCACTGCGCAATCAGAATAATAAGTATTATCAATCATTAGATTTTCTAATTAGAACTTTACTGTAATCTAAATCCCATCTCAATTTTTGCTCCGTTCAAACAACAATTCTTTTCACCTTTAAAAACCTTAACCCTCAACTGTACATTGTACACTGTAAACTCACAACAAAGTATCAGAATATTTATATTCATTAAAATAAGAATCTAAATTATAAACACTATTTAATGATTAATCTCATAATATTGATAATAATCTTTCAAGATATCCATAATCCCTTGACTGATAAGTAGATAATCATCTTCATATAGATTGGCTAAAGAGACCCTTAAGGTCCATTCTGGTCCTTCAAATCCTCTCCCTGCTAAGCAGATTATCCCTTTCTCTCCTGCTAGCCTTATGATAAAATCTAAATCCATAAAATGTTCCACTAAATAATTGGCAAATTCCTCTCCATACTCTTCCCTTGCCAAAGCCACAATATTAATCAATGCATAGTAGTGGGTCTTATTATTTCCTTTTAGATAAGGATAGCCTTTAGGGAAAGCACTATATAGCTTCTCAATCCGGCGTTCTAATATATTCTTGATAAAGCCCTTATATATCTTCTCTTTATCCATTAAGTTAAATAATGAAAATAAAGAGATAATTATCTGTTAAGGGGTAGAGAGACCACCAGTATGCGCCAAAGCTACGTCACGACTATCAATTACCAATCTATCAATAAATTTAATCTCATCAGGCTCTGTTGAAATAATACTATAGCGTTGCTGTAATCTCTCTTTCTCTTTGGGAGATAATTCACTAATTAAGTGATCTACAACATTATCTTGATGTAACATAATCGCCCCTAAGCGCCAGCCAGTTACTCCAAAGTATTTAGAATAGGAGTAGATACAGATTGTATTTTCAGGTATAGCACTAACTAAAGAATAAAAACCTTCAACAAAGTTGGCATAAACGGTATCAGTCATTATAATTAAGTCTCGACGTTTATTCTTAACCAATTCTGCAATCTTATCAATAGTATCAGAATCAATTGTTACTGAGCTAGGATTGATAGGATTAACTAGATAGAGTACCTTTATCTCCTCATCCTCTAGCTTCCTTAGCTCACCTTCAGGAATCTGCCATTCCATCTCTTCGCTCTCTTTAATCTCTATATTTATCAATTCATAATCATCCAACTTAGGAATCTGTAAATAAGGTGCAAAGATTGGAGTAATTGTTGCAACCTTATCACCACAGTGGAGAATCCCATTCTCCTTTAAGGAACGAAAGGAGTAGACCATAGCCTGAGTTGCACCTTCTGTAGCAAAAAAGTTAAACTGGTCAGAGGCAATATCCTCAACCATCAGTATCTCAGATAGATAGGCATTGATGAGGTTAGCTGTATGAGGAAGAATTCGTGATGGATATGGATAGAAATCACCTAAAGCTCCATCTACCATCTCAAAGACAAAATCATCTTTATTGAATTGGAATCTTTCCTGGGCATAAGTAATAGCCTTTTGGAGAAACTGCCCCTCTTTACTCTTATCCTGCTGTAAATACTCTTCTAACCTATCTGCAATCCCTTCCTTCTTAGGACGATATCCTAAAAACTCTTCTTCAGCTAAGCTGTTAGCAATCTCTGTAGAGAATAATATTAGCTTAGCAAAAGCCTTTCTAACTACAGTATTAAGAAAGTTAGGATTTCCCCTTCCAGAGTTTAAGATTGTGCACTCCTCTACTTGGCGGCGCTTACAACCTTTTATACTCTCTTCTTCTAGAATATCAGTTATTTCAAAGGGGCTTAACTTAGAATACTCTAACTCTCTCTCATAACTTAAACCAAATGCCAACGCTTCTCGTTCTTCTACTGTAATATGTTCCATAAGATGCCTCCTATATTATTCAGCTTTTATTATTGAATAATGTAATTTACTCTACAACCTTATAGATAGTTTGCTTAATAATAAGGATATTATGAGAAGATTAGTAAATCAGAGATAGATTATTCACAAAGTATAAATAGTAGACCAATTAATAGACCACCTATAGTTTCCTTAATAATATAGAAGAAAGAGCACGATTTCTCGTGCTCTTTCTCATCTTCTACTCAACATATATCATCTTTTTAGTCATTCCACCATCAATCACAAAGTTTTGTCCTGTAATAAACTCTGCCTTAGCTGATAATAGATATTCCACCATTGATGCAATATCTTGAGGAGTACCTACCCTACCAGCTGGATGCTGTAAATGGTCTTCTTCAGATAGCTTTTCCTGCTTTCTCTCACTCTTTTTCTGATAATTAGAGACATCTATCCAACCAGGACTGATACAATTTACTCGTATATTAGGTCCCAAGCTCATTGCTAAAGAATGAGTCAGAGCATAGATACCACCTTTACTTGCACTATAGGCTTGAGTATCTGGCTCAGACATAAATGCTCTAGTAGAAGCCATATTAATAATAACTCCTTGATTATTACGGAAATATGGTGAGAAATATTTAGTCGTTAAGAAGATACTACTTAAATTAACTCCAATTACTCGATTCCACTCTTTAAAACTCAACTCTGTAATAGCTTTATTGATAGCAATGGCAGCATTATTAATGATATAATCTATCTCTTTAAATCTTTCTGTTACTTGCCTTGCTGCATCAATTATTTCATCTTCTTTGGCTACATCACACTTAATAGTTAAGATATTATCTCTAAATCTTTGATTATCTTCAATCAACTCAGCAATCGCTTCTAAATCATTATCTAAAACTACAACATTACAGCCTTCTTCTAATAGGTGGATAGCTATCACAGAACCAATCCCCTGTGCTCCACCTGTTACAATAGCAGTCTTAGTCTTCATCTTAACCTCCTTTAAATCTTTTAATTAAATAGTTAATAAAAATCCAATCACTTTAATATTTTTGAAGTATAAATAATTTTAGAAAAGTAGAAGACAATTTTGCCACAAGTATACACTGATCTTTACAGATTAAAACCAAATTAATCTTTTATATCCCAAAAATATTTCTTCAGTCGATAAAAATATCTCCTTTAGGGCGTCCGTGTTTTATCTATGTTAATCTGTGGCTAATTCCTTAATTTTCTCATATTGTATATAACATCTTAACTATTATTCTCTACAAAATCATCAATTAACCACCTAGCAATACTGACCTTATCTGGAATTTGGGGCAGATTATCAACGTTAAACCATTGTGCATCTGCAATCTCTTTATCATCAATTACTATCTCTCCACTAGCATATTCTGCCCTATAGGCTACCATCAAAGAATCTGGAAAGGGCCAAAACTGACTACCAAAATACTCAATATTCTTAATTTCTAGACCGACCTCTTCTTTAACCTCTCTTCTGACGCACTCTTCTAAGGTCTCGCCAGGCTCTACAAAGCCAGCAATCACACTATATAATTTATTTGAAAAACGATGGGAATTGGCTAACAAAATTTCACTACCTCTAGTAATAGCTACTATAATAGCTGGGGATATCCGAGGAAATATTATCTGATTACACTCACTACAGATTTTGGCCTTCTCTCTCTTTAAATTCTCTGTAGGATTTCCACACCTACCACAATATTGACTATCATGAGACCAATTGATAAATTGATGTCCATAACCAATCAATCTGAATAAATCTTCATCTATCATTCCATAAAGTTCCCTAATTCTATAAAAAGATAAACAGTTAAGTAATTCATTCGGTGAATCAAGCAACCCCACATAACAGGGAACTCCATCTAAAGTACCCAAAAACTCTGTAACAATCGGTTTTAAATTATCTACAAATCTATTATTAATATGAGGAATAGCAGGTGTATTATTATCAAATTTAAGCAAAATCTGATTTTCACTAAATAACAGCCAATAAGCTGAGTCCAATTTATTAGATATAGGTATTGTCAAGGATTTAAATTCCATATAATATCTTCCTTTCTTTAATTACAATTATAATTATTAAGCTATTCTATAACTTCTCCACTCCTTGCTAATCACCTTGCCAAGCTTTTAATTAAAGTAGATTATTTTGCTAACTAAATTTTAATGTATTAAGGGCTAATGGGGGGGAAAGGGTGAGGTGTGATTTCTAAAAGTATCGCAATATCTATCAATTATGTTATTTTGCTATAAACTAATAAAATAGCCCCTGATTAGGAGCTATTTTAAGTTAATACATACTTCTATTTGTTAATTATATATACCCTTGCTTCCCAAGGCTGAAACCGGTTATTTTGGGATAGTAATTCTGGTTGCTTATCATAGTTGCCTATAACTAATTTCCAATCTTCATTAATATTATCTACTCTATATTCTACTCTATCCCCAGAAATATTTAATAAGATTAAAAATTCTTCTTCTTTATCTCTTCTAGTATAAGCCAATATCTGAGAATCTTCCTCTCCATAAAGTTCAAGGTTTCCACGCTTTAATGCAGTATTAGCTTTACGTAAAGCTATCAACTCTTTATAATAATTTAAGATAGAATCAGGGTCTTGGCTCTCTTCTTCTACATTAATTCTCTTATAATTAGGATTTACCTTAATCCAAGGTTCTCCAGTAGTAAAACCTCCATGATCTTGACTGTTCCACTGCATTGGAGTCCTGGAATTATCTCTATTATATTGGAGGAAATATTCCCAAGCTTCCTCTTCATTTTTGGAAGACTGAAGTGCCCACTCATACCTTTTCTTACTTGCTTGATCTTGATATTCATCAATATCATCAAATCTAACATTAGTCATTCCAATCTCTTCACCTTGATAGATATAGGGGGTTCCCCACATAGTCAATTCTAATGTAGCAAATAATTTAGCTGATTCTTCCCAGTAATCTTTATCATCACCAAAGATAGATACATGTCGAGGTAAGTCATGGTTACTAAAGAAGACTGTATCCCACCCTTTAGGACTTAAAGAATCATACCATTCTTTAAAATACTTCCTTAAAACCGGTGCATCAAGCTTCTCCATATGTACATGTCCAAAGTGGAATACCATATCAAGCTCATTTCTATTCTTATCTACATAAAGTCTCGTGGATTCTGGAGTAGTACCTCCTGTCTCACCAACGGTCATTACATCATAATTAATCAATACCTTCTGATAAAGCTCTTGAAGATAATGATGAGTCTCTTCAAGATTACGATAATTCCTTTTACCCCATTCATGTTCAGGCTTAGGAGCATCGGGTAACCCTTCTGGTTTTCCAATATGATGGATAGCATCTAAGCGAAAGGCATCTATCCCCTTATCTATCCACCACTCAACAATTTGATAGATCTCTTCTCTAAGCTTAGGATTACTCCAATTTAGATCAGGCTGTCTATGATAGAAGTGATGTAAATAATACTCTCCACTACCTTCATCAAAACTCCAAGCTGAATCCTCAAAGTAAGACTCCCAATTATTAGGCTCCTTAGACCAGATATAATAATCCCTCTTAGGATTATCCTTTGAAGAACGGGCTTCAATAAACCATGGGTGCTCATCAGAGCTATGATTTAAGACCAAATCCATCATCACTTTAATCCCACGTTTATGGCATTCTTCAATTAATAGTTCAAGATCAGCCATAGTCCCAAACTCCTTCATAATATCTCTATAATCAGATACATCATAACCATTATCATAATTTGGAGAGGAGCAGAAAGGGCTTAGCCAGATAACATCTACCCCAAGTTCCTCTATATAATTAAGTTTACCAGTTACCCCTGCTATATCCCCTACTCCATCCCCATTAGAGTCAAAAAAGCTTCTAGTATATATCTGATAAACAACTACATCCTTAAACCAATCTGATTTCTTCACAATATATTCCTCCAATCAAAGCATTTATTTAGTTACTGAACATCACTTCATTATTTCATTACTTGTCACTCATTACTCGTTACCCGTCACTACTCACGCTACTTCCTTATTCTCCTTAACTAATGCCAACCATACCTTAAAGGGATTCCTTTCATAATAGAATCTCATTAAATTGATTCCACCTCTAATCCCTTCATCTAAAATTAGAGTCAGATACATTCCTATCAATCCTAATGAGAAACCAAAAATCATTATTGGTGACAAAGAGACTACAAAGATAGTCCCAAATATCTGGGAATATAGCATCCATTTGGTGTCACCAGTACCCCTAATGGCATGACCCATCACTACATTAAATACCTGTAGATTGATATGTAGCCCTGATAAGCGGAGTAATGGTATTGCTCTAGCAATCACACTAAGGTCTGAAGTGAAGATACCTGCAAGAAACTTAGGGAATATCAAGAATATCAACCCAAAAATTAAAGTAACTACCACAGATAACCTCTGACAATAAAATCCTATATCCCGTGCCTCTTCAAAGTCTTCATTACCCCAATATTGACCAACCTTGGTCATTGCTGCCTTAGCAAAGCCAAGATAAATAAATAATGCCAGAGATTGAATCCCTGCTACTAGTGAGTAAATACCTATAGTCATCCCATCAATCTGATTTAATAAACGTACAATTACCAATTGCCCTATATTCCATAAAAGAGATTCAAGTCCACTAGGAATCCCTATATTTAAGGTCTCCTTATATAAATTCCAGTTCGGTTTTAATAAAGCCCTTTTAGAGAATTTAAAGGGTAAATCACTATAAAATATCACAGCTATAAAGATTCCAACAGCTGCTATAATATTCGATAGCATAGTAGCTAAGGCTGCACCCTCTAAGCCTAGAGCAGGTAGACCAAACTTACCATAAATCATCACCCAATCTAAGAAGAGGTTACTTAGACTCTTTATAACTCCAAAGACCATGATTGGACGAGTAATCCCTACCCCTTGAAAGATAGATGCTGCTGAAATCTCAATTCCTAGAAAGATCAATGAGACTGCTAAAATCCTTACATAAGTAACTGAATCCTGAAGTATCTGACCTTCAGCTCCAAAGAGTGAGAATATCCACCTTCCTCCTAAAACCCATACTAAAAATAGTCCTATTGAAAATACTGTAGAATAAAAGAATGAGGACTCTCCTAAACGCTGAACCTTATTATAATCCTTTCTTCCGTAATTCTGAGCTACCAATACTGTCAATCCTGTTGCTGCAGAAAAGAAGAAGAAATTTAGAGCATTATAAGGAATCAAGACATTACCAATTGCAGCTAGATAACGAGACTCAAGATTTCCTAGAAAAGCTCTATCAATCATAATCTGAAAATGCATTACTATATTTTGAATTATAATCGGTAAAGCTATAGTTAAAATTACTTTCAATTTGCTTATATTCTTATTCTCTTTCATCATAACCCTCCATTCATACCTACCAGTCGGTATGTTTTTGAGATAAAAAAATTACACTTTCAGCCTTAGCCAATAGTTATCAAATAATCTCTTAAACATATTTTGATTCTGCTTGATACCTGGATTTACAAAGTTCAAATATGATAACTGCTGCAATAATGCATCTAACTCAAAGGATAAGACTTCTGGATCTAAATCTTGACGAATCTCTCCTCTTTCTTGTGCCTGCTTAAAAGCAGCTGTTAAAACTCCTATCTTAAGCTTATCAGATTCATCTATTGCCCTTTGAAACTCTGGATATTTCCGAGTAGCTTCATATAAAAAGGTATAATAATGTAAAATTGCATCATCAGTATCAGAACCTACCAAGTCTTGAATATACTTTTTCTTCTCTTTAAGAGATTCAAAGCCTTTCCAAATCAAATCCTTTATATTTAAATCTATATTCTCTAGCCATTTAGGTATTCCATTTGGAGTAAAAAAATCCTTTAAAACTTGATAATATAAATTCTCTTTACTATCAAAATAATGATAAATACCACCTTTAGTCAATCCTGACTTTTTAGCAATAGCATTTAGGGAGGTTCCTTGATATCCTTTACAGATAAATAGTTTGAAAGCAGTATTGATTATCTTCTCTTTACTATCGATTACAATCTCCCTCCTTTAAATTTAAGTTTTATATAATTGTTTATATAATTGTCTATATAATTATAACTAAATTAGTAGAAAAATCAAGATAATCTATAAAATATTTTAACAGACAAGCCCTTTAACTAGATTATAATTCCAATCTCAATAACTCTGTTACATTATTATTTTGAGAAGTTTCATGTAATCCTCTATAAAAACTATTAAAATCAGGTACTTCCTTAAAGTAGAACAGATGTGCTTGACAATCACAATCACTCGACCCAAAACCAGTAAAAAGAACATAACTATCCTCTAAACTTTCCAGTACTTGTGCCCACTTATGTTCATACCTCTCTCTTCCATAAGTATACCAAATCTCAATAAGCTCTGTCACCTTTCTCAAATAATCAATATGCCAATAGAGTTTTTTATACTTCTTATTATGCCTTCTGACCCTTGAGTGTACCCCTCCAGAACCAAAAGCACTCCCTACATAAGCATAATAACCTTTTAGGATATTAAAATATCCTAGTTTACCAACTTTAACCCTTTTATTCTCTTTAGCTTCTAAAATTAAGATATATGTTCCAGGATCTGCTGTGATTGTGCTCTTAATCTTTCGCCATGACATCTTTAATTTCCTCTCCTTAAAATAATGTTATTTAATCTATTTCTTCACCTTACTACGGTACTTGAAGAATACAACTAAGATTATTATTAGATTTAGAATTTTATCATACTCTTCTGGCAGATGGACAAGTAACAGCTTTAATAAAATAATTGCTAAATATTTAATATTACTTTAAGAATTATAGTCTTTTTATTCTGACCCTTTTCTGCTAATCTTATATATTCAGATATAACTACAAAGGGGAGTAAGGTAATTAAAATAAGTAAAGGTACAAAATTCTCCATAGTATATCAAACTTCTCTTCAAGAATTACCTTAAATAATTATCAAAAATCTATTATCTTAGTATATAAATCTTGATGAAGTTCTTTATTAATAAGATCAAAAGTATGCCCTTCACCCTCTAAGATACATAACTCCACTTGATTATCAAATCTCTTTAAAGTATTATATAATAGCTCACTTTGCAAAAGAGAAACCTCAATATCTGCCTCTCCATGAACAATCAAAAAGGAGGTACTTCTAGGCTTATATAATTAATTGGATTCACCTCTGTTATCTCTAATAAATCTGTCATTCCATAAAAATCACAGACTGCTTGTACCTTGCTTAAATGATCTAGGTACTCACCTAGATCAAAACCTCTAACATCTCCTGCTGTACCTAATAAAGATGCCAAATGCCCCCCGATTGAACGTCCCCAAACTCCAATTTTCTCAGGATTAAAAACATAATTCTCTCCATTAGCCCTAAGCCATCTAACAACAGCTTTACAGTCTTCTATCTGAGCTGAGAACTCTGCTTCATTATATAATCTATAGTCTATTATCGCAACAGCATATCCATTCTCAATTAGTGGTCTAGAAACACTATAAACCTCTTCATAGCCATTATTAGTACCTATTTCCCACTCCCCTCCATATTAGAGCTGATTGTATACCAATCTATATTTCTTGATAAATACATTACAGTAGCTAGAATAATAAAGACAGCAATACTACCCACTAATAGTGAAAAGTCTTGGCTTTCTAATAGTATATACAGAAAAGCATATAGAAGTGTTAAAATTCCTCCCATTAGTCCTGCTAAGATATTCTTTATAAATATACTCTTAGCATAAAGGGTGATTAACAAAATAGTACTGATACTAGCAATTAAGTAAGCAATCCAAAAATAAAGATACTCCGACAGTGATAGTAATAATAGATAAAATATAATCAAGGCAAATCCAACTAATAGATATTGGATAGGATGGATATTAATCTTATTTAATACCTCAACAAAAAAGAATACTAAAAAGGTTAAGAAGATGAACATAATAGCATACTTGATAGAACGGTTACTCTTCTGATAAAGGTCTACAGGAAGAAGTAAGTTAACACCAAAAGCTGATTTATAAATACTCTTACCAATCTCCTTACTATCTTCTTCCAACAACTGTTGAGGATAATTTCTATTCAAGTTTAATACCTTCCACTCTGCTTTAAATCCATTCTCAGTAACCTCTCTATTAGCAGGTAAGAAGCTACCCTTAAAGTTTGGATTCTGCCACTTAGAGTTCAACTCTACCTCTGTCTTCTTACCAAAGGGTAAAAAGTTCAACTCTTGGCTTCCATTTAAGTTCAAATCTAAAGCAAAATTATACTCTCCTGCTGAAGTTAAGGGAAGGCTTATATTTACTCCTGATTCAAAGATATTTCTAATCTTAGTTCCTGGTTCAACAATAAAATCATCTTTATTCCACATAATCTTAATCTGTTCCTTAATTCCTACCATATCAGAGATTCCTAAAGATAAGAAAGCCTCTTCCCACTTAACATTCTCTTCTTTAATATTAAATTTGGCAAAATCTGGAGCTAAAAATTTACCTTCTATCTTTAATTCGCTAGTATATAATACCGCCTTATAAATCCCTCTATATCGAACCTCAGGATTAATCTCTCCCTTAATATATAAGTCTTCTGGTAAAAAATGAGCATAACTAACCCTTGTTTTAACTTCTGCTTTACTATCCTTATAATATATTTCATAAGGAATAGTAAGTATAGGCCCACCTAAGATCTGACTCTGACCCCACTTTGAAGTTATCTCTCTAATAGCATCCTCTTTTCTAAAGCTTCTTTCTCGAATTAATGAAGTAACCATCGCAGTTGGAATTAATAATACTAAGATTAAAGCTCCTATTGATAACATCTTGAAAATTACCGACTCTTTGATAAAGCTTCTAAACTTTTCAAAATCCATAAAAGTCATCCCCTTTACTTCTAAATTAAAATATTTGATAAATGATATTCTTAAAAGAAGAATCATATAAATATAGCTACTAATGATTTCAATAAAGGTCTAACATTTCCTTCTATATAGCAAAATAAAAAAAAAATGCATTAACTGCATCCTCATCTAATCTTCTATTTTCTGTGTATAATCTGGATATTCATCCTTTAAATCTATATATAGTGACCCATCAGTATTTAAACTTGCTAGCATAACTTTTTGAATATTAGCTATCCCCTGGGCATGTAGCTCTTGATATAACCAATTAAAATCAAGGTTATTCTGCTCTAGATTCTGCTCTAAAACCTCTCCATCTTTAATTATTTCTGTTGCTAACCCTTTATACTCAGTATCTAATTTTAAGTCTTTAGGGGTTAGAGGATTATAAGGGGTCTTCTTTAATACACTCAATTCTCCATCAGGTTCTAAAATAGCAAATTCCACCTCATTGATATCAAAGACATCCTTCTCACGCAATTGCATCTCTAAAGCATCTAAGGTGTACCTGGATTTAAACATATTCTTCTCTAAAATTTTACCATTTTGAATAATAACTACTGGTTCTCCCTTAACTAATTTCCTTATTTTTAGATTTTCTACAGTCCAATAACCAAGACCTAACGTACAGATAACCAAAATAACTGGACTTAATAAAACAGCATTTCCTTTAACTTCATTTACAACATATGCTCCTGCAATCGTTCCAATAGTTACCCCAGTTACAAAATCAAAAAAGGTAATTTGAGCAAGTAACTTTCTTCCAACTAACCTGGTTAAGACCACTAATAATACAAATATAATTAAGGTTGTCCAAACAGCTTCCAAATATTCCTTCATTACTACTACCTCCAGAGTAATTAAAGATTTATGTTATTTATTATTTGATTAGATTAACTAATTATACCAATTATCTTTGATATGAAAATTATCATTTTTTAGGGAGGTTGCGACAATTTTACTTTTAAAAAAGTAAGTAAAACTACGGGTTCATTCTTAAGTTTATTACGGAAGTTTTTTTACTAAAAGCCTGTAGGGAACCCTTCGTGATCCTACAGAGAATATAGTGTAATTCCCTTTCGTGCAAAGCAAGTCCAATCAAGAAGAAAATATATCTACGGGTTTAAAGAGCAAACCCTTCGTGGCAGAGCCCACTCACTGCGCAATCAATATACATTGAGATTAAGAAATTTAAGATTCCTAATTCAAAGATTATCTTAAATCTATTATTTTTTAGAATATTTGCTTCGTTTAAACAATAATTTTCTTCTCCTTAAAAAACTTTAATTTCTTTTAATTGTCAATTTTACATTGACACAGTTTCTATCATCATCTCTCTATTATTCCAAATTTTTAAATAGTACAAGCTATTCAATCAAAAACTCTTATTTAATATATACAACTATGTAGAAAATTACTATTTCACAATTAATAAAGACAATTTAACCTTATGAATAATATAGCTTAATCTCTAAAATAGCTAAGTAATCTCTACCAAAGAAAAAAGGACGCAATCTCTGCGCCCTCACTCAATCTTAATCTTAAACTTACTTATTAACTCTCTCCATATACTCTCCAGTACTTGTATCAATCTTTAGAATATCACCTTTATTAACGAATAATGGAACAGTTACCTCTACTCCAGTCTCTACAGTTACATCCTTAGTACCACCAGAGACAGTGTTCCCTTTAACAGCAGGTGGGGATTGAATTACCTCTAGTTCTACTGTATCTGGTACAGCTATACCAACTGGATTGTTCTGATACATTTGAACTTGGATATCACTATTCTCTTTGATATATTTGTAAGAGTCGCCAATCTGGTCTTTAGTCAAAGTAAGCTGTACATAGCTCTCTTTATCCATGAAGATAAAGTCATCACCACTTCTATATAAATATTGATATTCTCTTGTATCTACATAAGCTTGATTGACCTTCTCTCCAGCTCTAAATCGTTTATTGATGATTCTTCCAGACTCTATCTCTCTAAGTTTGGTCTGTAGGAAAGCACCACCTTTACCTGGCTTAACATGGTCATAACCCATGATGGAGTATAACTTACCATCCATTTCAATAGTCATTCCTGGCTTAAATTCACTTGTAGAAATCATTATGTATCCCCCTCTTTATAGTGTACAGTTAAGAGCTTAATAATTTTAATTGTTCATTGCACATTATGTCAATTACTTTATTATTGTATATTCTCAATTCCTAATTGTCAATTGCCAATAGTTCTTTTGTTGAGTCTGTTAGAATCTCACAGCCGTCCTCTGTTACTACAACAATATCCTCAATTCTAACTCCACCCCAGTCAGGGAGATAAATCCCTGGTTCTACTGTTACTACCATTCCAGCTTCTAGAACAGTATCACCCTTTGGAGATAGTCTAGGTCCTTCATGGATTTCTAAACCTACAGCATGACCCAATCCATGACCAAAGTAGTCACCAAAACCTGCTTCAGTGATGATATCACGGGCAACCTGATCCACTTCCTTACCAGTTATTCCAGCTTTAATTGCTTTGATTGACTCCAATTGTGCTTTGAGAACTATCTCATAAATCTCTTGCTGTTTAACACTAGGCTTAGCACCTACTACTACAGTTCTAGTCATATCAGAATGATAACCATCATAGACACAACCAAAATCCATAGTTACAAAGTCCCCTGCTTCTATTTTCTTCTCACTTGCTACTCCATGGGGTAATGCCGAACGCTCTCCAGAAGCAACGATAAACTTAAAGGCATTATCTGTAGCCCCTGCCCGTTTCATAAATAACTCCAACTCTAAAGCTACATCTCGCTCAACAACGCCAACTTTAAGAAAATCTCTAATCATAGTAAAGGCATCATCAGCAATCTCTACAGCCTTTTTAATCTTCTCGATTTCATCAACATTCTTTATCATTCTTAACTTCTTGACTAGGCTCTCAGTAGGCTTTAACTCTACATCTAACTTCTCTTGATAATTCAAGTATGTATTATAATTCTCATAAGTAGCCTCAAATCCCAAACTCTCTACCTTTAACTCTGTAAGTAACTTATTGATCTTATCAAGTTTAGAGTCCTTAAACTCAACGACTCTATAGTCTGGAGATTGCTTTTTGGCTTGTTGAGTATATCGAAAATCAGTGATTAAGATTGCTTCTTCCTGACTGACTAGGACAGTCCCAGCAGTTCCAGTAAAACCAGTCATATATCTACGATTTTCAGGTGTATTGATTAATAATGCATCCAATTTTGCTTCTTTTAATTCTGCCTGTAATTTAGAGATTCTTTCCTTCATTTTATCACCTCCTAATTGTAAATTTTACATTGTTAATTATTAAGTAATCTTATCACTTGTTCTAAAGCTAAGATATAACTATTAGCCCCAAAGCCAGCAATCTGCCCTGTAACTACTGGAGAGATAACTGACTTATGTCTAAATTCCTCTCTCTTGTAGATATTACTTAAGTGTACTTCAATAATAGGAATATCAAGCATTGCCAAAGCATCACGAATGGCTATACTATAATGAGTATAGGCAGCAGGATTGATAATAATTGCATCTACATCTTGGTGAAAAGCCTTCTGAATAACATCAATAATCTCACCTTCACTATTTGACTGAATAATCTTCAACTCTACACCCTTCTTAGACGCAATATCCCGTAAGCTACTATTTATATCACTTAGGGTCTTTAGACCATAGACATCAGGTTCTCTAACCCCTAATAAATTCAAATTTGGTCCATGAATTACTAAAACCATCTCTATCCTCTCAACTCCTCTAATACTTCTCTAATTATATTATGTGGCAAATCTGATTTAATTACTACTTGACCTATCTCTTCTGCCAGAATAAATCTAACCATGCCATCTTTGACCTTCTTATCCTTAGCTAATGCTTTCATAATAGATTCAATATTTAAACCTTCAAAAGAGACTGGTAAACCAAATTCTTTAATTAGCTCTTCTTGTTTCTCTACATCAGTCCCATTTAAGATACCTATCTTATTAGCTAATTTAGCTGCTGCTACCATACCAATTGCTACACCTTCACCATGAACAAATCTTTGATAGTCAGTTACCGCTTCTAAGGCATGACCAATAGTGTGACCGTAATTTAAGATAGCTCTTAATCCCAACTCTCTCTCATCCCGAGCAACTACTTCAGCCTTGATCTCACAGCAACGTTTGAGTAGATACTCCATTGTGTTAGTATCTAAACCTAAAATCTTATTTCTATTGTTTGCTAAAAAGTTAAAAAACTCCTCATCCCAGATAACACCATACTTAATTACCTCAGCCAAACCTGCTTTTAACTGTCGCTCCTCTAACGTCTTTAAGACCTTAATATCAGCTACTACTAACTTAGGCTGATAAAAAGCTCCAATTAAATTCTTACCTTGGGGATGGTTAACAGCTACCTTTCCTCCTACACTACTATCCACTTGTGATAAGACTGTAGTAGGAATCTGTACAAAGTTGACTCCACGCATATAGGTAGATGCAATAAATCCTGCTATGTCACCAACTACGCCTCCACCTAAAGCTACTATTGTAGAACTTCTATCTAAATTAGCCTCTACTGCTTGGTCATAGAGTTCTCTAGCAGTATCCAAGGATTTGTACTTCTCACCATCACCAATCTTAGCGATATTAACCTCAAATCCTGCTTCCTCAACAGCCTGCTCAACTTCTCTACCATATAAACTATCAACCAATTCATTAGTAATAATTAAGACCTTAGAGCCTAAATTAAGTTCTTTAAGGTATTCTCCAACCTTTGATAATATATCATAACCTACCTTGATATCATAACTTCTCTCTCCTAAATCTACTCTAAGCTGCTCCATACTCTCTCCTTTCTAAGCCCAACCTATAGTAATTATACATTATAAACTATCAACTATCTTTATTATTTCTTCTACTACTTCTTCTGCTGATAATTTATCTGTATCAATCTGATACTCTGTACAGTTATACTTCTCTGCTCGCTCTGCCAGCATACTCTTAATCCTAGCCAAAGGATCTTCCACCTCTAATAGTGGACGACCACCTTCATCTCTAACCCGCTCAAATATAGTCTCAGCAGTAGCACTTAATAGAACTACTACCCCCCCATTACTCTTTAGATTCTCAATATTCTGCTCTCGTAATACAACTCCACCACCAGTTGAGATAACCTGCTTATCACCTTTAGCTATATTTAGAGTAACCTTAGTCTCAACATCTCTAAAGTACTCTTCACCATCTTCAGCAAAGATTTCTGGGATAGACCTACTTTCCTCTTTAACTATCTCTTCATCTAAATCTACCAAGCAATAATCTAACCTTTCAGCTAAAAGCTTAGCTACTGTAGTCTTTCCAGTGCCCATAAATCCAATCAATGATATATTCATGACCTTATCTCTCCCTTACCATTGCGAGATAATTTTCATAATTTGCTTTAATCTCTTCCATACTATCTCCACCAAACTTCTCCAAGAAGGCTTTAGCCAATTCAAAGGCAACCACTGCTTCTCCAACTACACTAGCTGCTGGTACAGCAGTCACATCAGAGCGTTCTACACTGGCTTTAAACTTCTCTTTTGTCTCTAAATCTACTGAAGATAATGGTTGATATAAGGTAGGAATTGGCTTCATAGCTGCTCTTAAGATAATAGGCTCACCATTGGTCATTCCACCTTCAATTCCTCCTGCATTATTGGTAGTACGATAAAATTTATTATTATAATAGATTTCATCATGGACCTTAGAGCCCCATCGTTTACCTGCTTCAAGACCTAAACCAACCTCTACACCTTTGATTGCTTGAATACTCATCAGTGCCATAGTCAAACGGGCATCTAACTTCCGATCCCATTGTACATGGCTTCCTAAACCAACTGGCAGATTAGTAGTTCTAATCTCAAAGATTCCACCTAAAGAATCTCCTTCCTCTTTACAACGGTCAATCTCCTCAATCATCTTTTGGGAAGTCTCTTCATCGACACATCTTAAGGGAGAACTTTCACTCTTTACTTTAATATCTTCTAATCTCATATCTACCTCTTTATCTAAGGCTACAGTACCAACCTGTAAGACATGACCTACTACTTCAATACCAAAGTTTTTAAGAAAAGTCTTGGCAATAGCCCCAACTGCTACTCTCATAGCTGTCTCTCTAGCACTAGCCCTCTCCAAAATATTCCGAATATCCTCATGATTATACTTCAAGCTTCCAGCTAAATCAGCATGACCTGGACGGGGCTTAGTAACCTTTGGCTTAACATGCTTAATCTTAGTCTCTTTTTTAATCACTAACTCTTCTTGGCTATATCCACTATCACCAAAAGGATCCATCACCTCTTCCCAGTTAATCCAATCTCTATTCTCTATCTGTAAGGTAATTGGACTTCCTAAAGTCTTTCCACCTCTAATCCCTGACAAGACATTGGCTTTGTCAGTCTCAATCTTCATTCGACCACCACGACCATAACCACCTTGTCTTCTAGCCAACTCTCTATCAATATCCTCTTTAGTGATCTCTAAATTTGCTGGGATACCTTCCAATATTGCTGTAATCGCTCTTCCATGGGACTCTCCTGCTGTTAAATAACGCATCTTCATCTACTCCTCCTTCTCTACTGCTCATATCTAGTAATTTGTTCTTTAACATTCTTGATTATCAACTATAATTCCTGTCTTATTATAGATATTTTTTATATTATCTTAAACTAATAAAAAAATTAATACTATTATTAATGTAATATTTACACCTATAGTTAATATTATGATATCACTAATTAATATAATCTGAATATATTGTGAAATTTTAGTAATAGTTAAAAATCTTTTCTCATTACTGTCTCAATATCTATCTTAACTGATACTATAAAATAACAAAATATTTAATTCCACAAATAAAACTGGAGATTGACCCCCAGCTCTATACTAAAAACTATATTTAATTATATCTAATTTATATTCAATATCATCCTTTAATAATATAATTTCCTTATTATCTATCCTCTGCACTATAAAACCTTCTAGTTCTTCACCTTTTTTAAGAAGATAAACTCTATCTTCTGCCTTCAATAAAGCTAAAGAAGATTCACCCTTTTTAGTAACCCCTACTAAAGAAAAGGAAGAGTTGCTTGAATTTAATTGATGTATATTATTCTTATCCTCTTCCACCTTATTATTGTAACTGAACTCTAGTCTATTATTGCTTTGCTTAGCAAAAGGTGACTTCCTTTCTATATTATTAATTTTATATTGATTGCTTATTTTTGAATGCTTAGTTTTATTAGCATCTTTTATCTGATTATCTATCTTTTCAGTAGCATTGCTCTTCTTCTCTGCTTTACTTATAGTAACTGGCTCATTATTATCCTCAATCAATAAGATTCTCCCCCATAAAAAGATAGCAAAAACACTTAAGATTATTGACAGAATCAACTTTATCTTCTGCTTACTAATCCAGTCTCTCCTCTTCCTTTTAAGTCTATTCACCTTTACTTAGTTTCCTCCTTTAAAGAATAAATACATAGTAATGTCTTCACCTTTAAATTATCACCTTTATCTTTAATAATAGATAGCTTCTCTTCTGTCACTAACCTCTCCATCTCTTCTATTTTATTAAAGAAATCTATTATCTTCTGATACTCTGCTGAAAATGACAAGTTAATTGGAGCTTTAATATACTCATCTTCTATTATAAAATCTTCTACTGAGAAATTATCAAGATTAATCTGATTTTCATCAAGCAATACTTCTAAATCTTTCAAGAATTTAGTCAACTCCATCTTAGAAGGTATAATAGCATCTAGTCTCACCTTCTCTTTAAATAGTCTATCCTCTATAACTTTCCGCCCTTTAGGATTAGAAGCTATCTGACTTAATGCCTCAATATTATCTTCTTTACTCTTTATAGCCAATTCTAACTTTCTTGCCTTAACTCTATTCACTCGAATATTAAAGAAGTATATAAGGGTGACCAATAAAATACATATAATTAATGGGACTAAAGATTCTAATTTCTTTTTACTTAGACTATTGATCATAACCTCAACCTTCCCTCTATTCTAAAAGTGACTTTATCTTCTACAGTTTCGGTATAATTCAGACTGACTTTATGGAAATAGTGGTAATTTCCCATTCGGTTAATCATCTCTATAACCTTAATATTATTAATACTTTCAGCACCCACCTGTAATTCTTTATTCTCATTAATTATAAACTCGTTCAACACTACACCTTTAGGAACCAATAGATTAAGATCTATTAAGATTTGCTGATAGCTAACACCTTCTGATAACCAGCTAATTAGCTTCTCTTTACTTTTAAGCTTTGATTTCTCTTCTTCTAACAATTTATTTTTTGCTATCACTGGTCTTAAAGAGTCCAATCTATTATTAAGAACTATTATCTTATCTTGATAGCTTAAGATAATCTTATAATTATAAATACTAAAACCGGTCATGATAGCCAATATAATTACAGAAAGAACTATCCCTCTCTCTTTATTCCTCTGATATTTAAGCTTTAAGCGATATTCCAGTGGAATTAAATTCACTTATTATTCCCCTTTCTTAGACTCACTCTAATTCTATAAACCTTGTTATCTTCCTCTTAATTCCCTTATCTTCAACACTTATTTCTAATATTACTTTGAAACTATGTGAAGTTACTTTGATTTTATCCTCTAAATTAGAGTAGATAACTTCACCAATTCCATCGACCCCGTTAATGTCCTCCTTATTAGCAAAAGGTCTGGCAACTTTGATATTCTCAGCCAAGGTATCACCGATACCACTTAAAGATTCCAAAACCAGAATAGAAGCAGTATTAATATTTATCCTTCCATCAGACCTAACTGTAATATCACCTTTTATCTGATTATAGGTCTCACTGTCAATTTCACCTATCCCACTGACTTGAGATAACTCTTCAACAGTATTAAACTCTCTCTTAGCAATGATATCATCTGCTATAGTATCTCCTACTCCATTTAAGGACTTTAACATCTCTCTACTAGCAGTATTGATATTAATCTTGCTACTCTCATCTACTATCTCAAGAATTTTATATTTAATTATCAGATTATGATTATTATCAAATATTTCTAAACTCTCCTCTTTATTTAGAGACTGCAAATCTTCAGCGCTAATATACCCCTTATCTATGATTAAATCCTCTAACTCATCATGAATCTCATTTGTTCCTAAATCAACTACTCCTTCTATTAAATAATAATCCTTTACACCCTCTTGAAGATTCTTAGCTATAACAAATTCAGTTATACTCAATCTCAATATCGCTGGAAAGAGAAGTGCAAAGATTGTTAACATTACAAACACTAAAATTAAGGCATATCCATCCTCGTGTACTTTCATTACTATCACCCAATTTAAAGATTTAATTGTTCAGGTCTAATCTTTATTGCTGTCTTTAATAACTCCTCTTTATTCTGTTTCTCAATTTTCAAAGTAATATACAACAGGTTATTTACCAGTTTTAAACTAAAACAGCTAATCCTATTACTGATAATATTATAATCATAGTCTAAACAGAGCCCGCCTTCTGATTTATAATATATTTTCTTCTTCTCTCCTTTTTGGTCTATATAAACAATCTTAGAAGTTAAACTACTCTCAACACTCTTTATAAATCTAGCTTGCTGTAAATTAGTAACTACCATATTCATACTTATCCTTAACTCCTGCTGTAGACCAGCTTGTAACTTATTATATTTCCAAGTATTAGAGATATTTCGATTGACTCGATATAAAGAAGAGCTTACTATCCCTAAAATAACAGTAACAAACATTATCTCTATAAGTGTATATCCACTATCATTCCTGACTATTATCATCTCTACCTCCTACATATCCCTTATAAAAGTAAGTAATTCAGCCTTGATATTCTCCTTAAAATAAACCTTTACTACAACCTTTTTAACCTTTGTTTTGATATTATTAACTTCAACTGAATATTTATAATTATTAAAACTCTCCTCGTCCATCTCAGTTAAAGCTCTACTACTAATATCTTCAAAAGCTTTAACTCTTTGCTCTTCTAGCTTCAATCTAGCTAAATTGATAGCTATAGTCATTTGCTTAGCCTCTATTACCTTGCTGGTGTTATCAATTAGCATATCTGTTAAAGGAAGTAATACTACTCCTAAAATTGAAATAGCTATTAGTAGTTCAATCATAGTAAATCCAGCTTCATTATTGAAATTATAATTCATAAAACATCACCTACTCTATATTCAACTCCCCTGCATTAGAAGAGAATGTTATCTTTTTTCTACCATATCCTACTTTGACTAGCTCTATACTGCCATTACCCCCATCCAAGTTACCAAGAACTTTAAAGAAGACCTCTTTTTCTCCAGTACTAGATGAAAAGGTTATCTCACCTAATTTCACCTTACTATCCTTTAAATCTACCTCCTTAATTATTTGATTAGTGCCTTTATCTTTAACAACCTGATATTTATTATCAGATTGATAGAAGACAATCCCATGACGAACCTTTTTAATAATAGATTGTTGCCTTGCCCACTGTAAGTCGATAACTAAATTATTTGTAACAGTGGCTAATTCTAAGTAGTCAACATACCCCTTAAACTTTGGATAAGATAATGAAGTTAAGACACCAATAATGGCAACTACCATCATCACTTCTACTAAGGTAAATCCTTCTTCGTGTTTTAACATATAATAATTACCTTACTTTCTTTTTATCTTGTACTCGATACTATTGTCAGATTATAATTTCCATCAGCAGTAAAATTATACCTACTAGATCCAATTTTTTCTATTAGGCATCTTAGACTATATCTTTGTATAACATAATAGAGATATTGCGACAGTAACCAGTAAAAGATAACAAGTGACAAGTTAAGTTCTTTGAAGAGATTATAGAAGCAGCTAAGAAAGCCAATACCCATCAATTTATTATGAATTTAGAGAAGGGCTATGATACCAATATCGGTGAACGTGGTGTCAAGCTATCTGGAGGTCAGAAGCAGAGAATATCTATTGCTCGTTCCTTCTTAAAGAATCCACCAATTCTAATTTTAGATGAAACAACCTCTTCTTTAGATAATGAGAGTGAAAAGATAATTCAAGAGTCCTTAAAACAGCTGGCACAAGATAGAACTACTCTAGTAATCGCTCATAGATTATCTACAGTTATAGATGCTGATAAGATTCTAGTCTTAACTGATGATGGTATTGTAGAGGAAGAAAGGCATCAAGGTTTATTAAATCAAGATAATGGGGTTTATAAATCATTATATGAAAGCCAATTTGAGCTAGTATTCTAAATAAAAAAATCCTAATGGAGGAATCTACTAGGATTTTTAATTTTTATCTTGGTTAAAACTTAAAATTAATATTAATCACAAAGTTCATTGTTGAATCATTTTCAAAATTCAATTAATCAGATAAAATAAAAAGTTATCTTCTATTTCACAAAGATTTCACATAATAATATAAGCAGATATACAGATAAGAGACTTTAATAATTAAATTCGATTCTAAAATTGGGTGATTATCATTGATAGAGGAGGATATAATAAATGCACACTTGTCCTTTACTCTTTATAGCAAACAAGAGCTTGATTAAAAAAGAGGCCAATTTAGATAAGATTTTATATAATAGCTCTTGTTTAAAAGAGGAATGTGTTTGGTTTGATAATAATACAAATAGCTGTACTATCAAAAATAATCCAAATAAATCATATATTCAAAAAACCTTAGGTTGTATCTAACAACTTAATATATAACTAATAGATAAGAACAAGAGACACCACTTTACAAGTTTGACTATGCAATCTTGTCATCTTGTAGAAAAGAGTTAATAGCTTTATGAATCTTAGAATAAATTTTGCTACTTTCGAGTGAAGATACGAAACTATCAAAAATTAATTCCTTAGTAAGTCTATCAGCTATAGTTCTTTTTATTACTTGAGGACTTTTAAATTTATATTGCTCAAATTTTAGGTCTATAAATGGTAGTACTGAAACAAAAGTATAAGTAATGGCGAGTAAATTAACATACCTTTCTATAGCTTTTTTATTTCTTACCATATAGTTGCCAAAAGACCAGAAAAATTTATGCTGATAAAAGATAACTTCTATATTCCATCTAATATTATAAGCACAAAGTGGTACTTGCTTAAAATCAGTATTATCATATTTGGTTTTTTCGACATCGTGATTTTTAAAAATATTAATCTCATCTGGAGTAATAGTACAAATAAATAACCTTGTAGAAGAAAATTTATCAATATCTTTAGTTGTAACTGTAATATATACTGGAACTTTAAAGAGTCTAGTCATCACCTTTCGAGTAGAAATGAAATATTTATTAGCCTTTTCATAAGAAAAGGCATGAATATCTAATTTGTCACCTCTAAGTCTAGGTCTACCACGCTTTCCATTATGTTTAGGTGGCAAATCAAAAATTGCAGTATCTTTTCTTACTGCACCTATTAAATCTAAGTTATCGTAAGAACTAACAGTATTAAGAACAGAACCTTTAGTGTACCAACTGTCACATAAAAGGATAACTTGGTATGATTCCAACAAATTCATTACAGTATCTATTAATTTTGAGGCTAATTCAAGTTTACTCTTACTTTTATCATAGAGTTTATAGCCTATTGGCAAACTTAAATATCTAATTTGCCCCTTATGTTTTAAAGGAATATTAATAACTAGAGATACAAAACAATGTCCTTTTAGATAAGAACTTCCTGTTCTACTGGTATGGTCGAAAATCCTATAATAACAGTCAAATTTATTACCATACTTTGCTTGTAAAGTATCATCTATACTTAGGAATATTGTTGTATCCCGTTGGGATACATTAATTAAGTTAAGTACTATTCGTAAAGTACAAAGCATTAACTTTTCTATAGAGAAATTAGTATAAGATAAAAAGTAGTAAAAAGAATTTAAAGCCTTATTGCTATACTTACTAATGAAATTATCATATAAAAAATTTATAGATCTTATTTCTTCCATAGAAATTATAGCCAATACTAGCCAATGAAATATTTGAAAACTTGGTTTTGTGAAAATAGAACGATATTTTAATAAATATTGTTTTAATGTTTGGTTTATTGAATTATTGGGAATATTAATCATAGTCAGGCACCTCCTAGGTGTATTTTTCTCTGATATGATTATTATTCCTAGGATTAAGGTGTCTGATTTTGTTATTTTTAGGTAACTTGTTTATCTAATTTCTTGTAAAGTGGTGAACAAGAGATAAAAATTTAAATTATCAAGCACTAAAATCAATTATCTTTATAATCATGAATAAATCCTTCATTATAAAGGTTAATTGAAATAACTTATAGAGGTGATATAATTGTCTATTCAATTATCTTCTAGAGTACCCTGTTTTCAAATTTTAGAGAATAAGAGGGATTACACAGTAATAATCGATGAGAAGGTTTATAAGATGAATGCTATTGGAAGTTGTGATTATCTAGGAGAAGGATATGATTTATCTCCCTCACAAAAAAAAGTTTCTTTCAACAATGCTCCTACTGCTATTAAAAATAAAATCTTTGGAATTTTAGAGAAATATTACGGATATTAAAAGCTCAGGCAAATTGCCTGAGCTTTATTTTGGAAATAATAATTACAATCCTAACTTTTCTTCTAATGCAGCTCTCATCACTTTGATTGGAGCATCTACACCAGTCCAAATTTCAAAGGCTATTGCCCCTTGATATAGTAGCATTCCTAAACCACTTACAGCTTTCGCACCAGCCTTTTTAGCAGCCTTTAACAAGACTGTCTCAACAGGGTTATAGACCAAATCATAAACAACTAAGTTCTTGTGTAATACTTCAGCACTTACTACTGGTTTGACATCTACCTTAGGATACATCCCTACTGGAGTAGCATTTACTACTAGATCTACTTTAACTACAGTCTCATCTACCTTCTTAGAAGAGATAACCACTACCTTAGCTGAATCAACTCTATTATTAACATCATCTGCTAAAGTTTGAGCAAGCTCTTGATCTAAATCAGAGATATAAACTTTGTCGATTCCTTCTAGAACTAATTGGAAAACAACAGCTCTTGCTGCCCCTCCTGCACCTATGATTAGAGCCTTCTTGCCCTTAACTTCAAAGTCTCCTTCTTCCTTCAATGATCTGATAAAACCTCTTCCATCGGTATTATACCCTATCAGCCTTCCATCTCTATTTTCAATAGTATTGACTGCTCCAATTAACTCTGCCTCTTCTGATAACTCATCAAGATAAGGTATTACTGCTTGCTTATGAGGAATAGTTACATTTACCCCTCTAAGGTTTAAGGCTTTAATGCCCTTGACTGCTTCTTCTACATTCTCTGGCTTGATGGCAAAGGGAAGATATAAAGAGTTTAAATTTCTCTCCTTAAAAGCACTGTTATGCATCGCTGGTGAAAAAGAATGCTCTACTGGATAACCAAATAACCCTGTTAAACTTATCTCTGCTAAATTGTCTTCTAATATAACCTTCTCCATACTAACTCCTCCTAATTTACAATTAATAATGTCTATTTAAATAAAAACTTATAATTCTGAAAAAATGTCAATTACTCTGTCAATATCCTCTTTACTAATATCTTTATGGGTAACTACCCTAAGTAAGTCTGAACCAAACTGACTAACTTTGATTCCTTTTCTATCCAATTCTGTTATTAAACCTTTAGTATCATATAACTGCTCATTAACCTTCAAGATTACAAAGTTACTATTGACAGATTCAAGGGTCACTACTTTTGAATCTATGCCTTCAGCTAACTTCTTAGCTAAATCATGGTCTAATGCTAATCTATCTATCATCTCTTCTATAGCTACCAATGCTGCTGCAGCTAAGATACCTGCTTGTCTCATTCCACCACCTAGCATCTTACGATTCTTTCTAGCTTTATCAATAAACTCTTGAGTACCTGCTAAGATAGAACCGACTGGAGCTGCTAATCCTTTGGATAGACAGAACATTACTGAATCAACCTCTGCAACTAAATCTATAACCTGCTCTTCTAGCTCAGTTACTGCATTAAAGATTCTAGCTCCATCTAAATGGACAGGGATATTATGCTGATGGGCAGTCTTAGAAATCTCATCTATCTTATTCTTTGGGATAGCTACTCCACCAGCCTTATTATGGGTATTCTCTAAACAGACTAGACCACTTTCTGGATAATGGATATCTTCACCTCTAATAGCTGATAATAAATCTTTAGTAGAGAAGATACCTTCACTATCATCTAAAGTTCTAGCTTGCACTCCTGCTAACTTAGCAAGGCCTCCTACTTCATATTGAAATATATGAGAGTTCTTCCCCAAAATAATCTCATTACCAGGCTGAGTATGGGTCATTACTGCTAATAAATTCCCCATAGTTCCACTTGCTACAAATAAGGCTGCCTCTTTACCAACTAATTCTGCTGCTTTCTGCTCCAATTTATTGATAGTAGGGTCTTCACCATAGACATCATCACCTACTTCAGCATAAGCCATAACCTCTCTCATCTTGGTTGTTGGCTTGGTAACTGTGTCACTGCGCAAATCAATTACCTTCATCTATTCTACCCCCTTTAATCATCTACTTAACTAAATAATAATCTTACTTTGTTAAATTCAAGATTGAAGCTTAATTTCCTTGTTTAAAGATATAATAAGCAGATTCATCACTTATCTTTTAATTGACAGTAAATTAATAAAATTAGAAAAACCTTATAGCATTATGCTATAAGGTTTAAAAACATATCATAAATTATTGATAATTCTTTAGATTTGCAATTTCTTCTTTCAAGTCATATACTAAGCCTGTTAATTCATTTAACTGCTCTCTGTCTGCTTCTAATTCATCATATAGCATAGTAAGTTCATCATTTTCTGAGTGAATACTTGAATACTCATTCTCCATATCATCAAAGATATCAGCCATCTTCTCCTTACCATCATCAATAGCTTCAGAAGCCGCATCACCAGCCATCCTAATTCCCTGCCTTCCTTTTTCTGTAAAAGATTTAGCATTACGTTTGATCTTTGGTCCTAATAAATAGGTTAAAGCAGCCACACCAACACCAATTAGAATATTCTCTGAATTGACCGGTTTTAGAAGCTTCATTTTTATCCCCCTATTCTAGTTAATGCCTCTACTACAGATAATTTCTTCTACTAATTATCTTGATTGAATAGATAGACCTTCAAACTATTTCCATAAGCCTTTGATACTCCATATCTGCTATAATCTCCTTCAGTACTTCCTTTAGCTTTTAAATGTTAGTTAAAGAAAGAGCATAATCACCCTGCTCTTACATAATATTATGTGTATATAAAGATAAAAAGATACAAAAAATTTTAAAATTTTAATATTTTCTTATATTCAAAAATTAACATAGTAATTGCTCTCTTATCAATTAATTAAGTAACCTTTAAATCACTAAATTAAAAAGCCTCTCCAAGATTTATATAAACCTTAGTATCATTCCCACCAAAAGCTAGGTCGAACCTTAGATTAATACCCTCTTTATCATCTAAATTATATCTGACTCCTAATCCATAACTTTCTTTTAATTCATCTATCTCAAAATTTTGATTATATACTTCTCCTATTGAAGCAAATGCTATCCCATCAAACTTTTTATAAATTGGATATCTATATTCGATTTGAGCAGCAAATTTATTCTTATCTATATACCTTCCATCTAGAAAACCTCTCATAATGTCACCATTACCAAGAGAAGATAATTTTTGAAAAGGTACATCTCCTCGATTAAGTTCTAACATAGTTTGAAAACCTATTACATGATGATTATATAGCTGTTTAAAGATCCTGTAATCCAGCTCATGTTTAATAAATTTATAATTTATCAAATCATGATTATAGGCTTCTGCCTCATAATTGAAATAATGACCACTTCTGGTATTCATTTTCCTATCTCTAGTATCATAAGAATATTTAAACCCAAACCCAAATAAATCTATTCCATCAGTCCCTTCAATCCCTTCTATCTTCTTATCCAACTTTATATTATAATCTTCATAGCTTGTGATAATTCCCAAATAATTATTCTTTATTATCTCTTTACTAATACTTCCCTTTACTTTAAAGCCTTTATAATCATAATCTTCTTCATTATCATAATCTGTATTATTTCCTATACCATAAAATTTTGAAATCCAATCTTGATAACTAACGGCTAAACCTATCTCCTTATCACCATAACTTTTATCACTTACCAAAAATATATTGGTTTGTTCTTCTTGAGTATACATTGCTCCTAAATCCACCTTGAGCGTCTCTTGGTCTGCCTTCTTTAAATAGATAGCCATCCCTCCTAACATCACTCCTGTTTCTGGGCTACTAGCTATGATTGGGACTGAAATCGTCTTACTTTCTGGTTCTGCTGCCCAAACAAGGCTAGTACTTAAAATGATTAAGGCAATTAGTAAAAATAATTTTTTCATGATTTTCTTTCCTCCTTAGGTATTTCAAATTATTTAAATTTCGTATGACTAATAATGACTTTTTATAGGTATATTGCGATACTTTTACTATTTAAAAAGTAGACAAAATTCTTAGGTTTCGCCTAAAGGCGAGTTTCTTTTGGCATTGCCCCAAAAGAAACCAAACCTACCAGTTTTACCTTTGGGGTTATAAAGCAACCACTTCGTGGCAAAGTCTACTCACTCAGCAATCAAAATAATAGCTATTCTCATTAATTAGGTTCTTTAATTAGGTTCTTTAATTAAATTTTTATTAAACTCTAAAGATCTAGCTCAATCCTTGCTTCGTTCAAACAGGAATTTTTTTCGGTTTTAAAAACCTTAACTGTCAACAGTCAACTGTACACTAAAGTAAAAGTAATATCTATCTGTTGTATCAATTCTTCTACTGGCAAAAGTCGTTAATTTAATAAATTATTTATTTGTTTATAGATTCAATAATCGGAGCAATTGCCTCTTCATCAGTAAAATCTACTGGATTATCATAACTATCTAGCAATGCTTTAGTGTCTTCATCCAACTCTCCTTTTTTTTGCATCTTTATCTTAAACTTTAAGGCAAGCATTAGTAGCTTATCAATCAAGTTTAACTTCTTATAATTAAAGGCACCTCTTAAATAGAAGAAGTTTATCCTTTCTTTAATCTCTTCTGTAAAGTTATGATTAATAATATGATTGATAGCCTCTTCTGTTACAGGTGAGCAGCCAACTGCAAATACTATAATCTGCTTATTCTTTAATTCTCTAAAATTATCTGTAATCAATTCAACCCCTTTAATTCCTACCGCATGTAAAGAACCACCTAAAACTATAGTATCGTAATCCTGTAAATCATCCACCTTCACCCTAAAGTTTTCCAATAAATCCCCTTGTACCCTCCTAGCTATCCATTGTGCATATTGTTTGGTACTTCCATACTTAGATTTATAAATAACTGCAACCTTTTTACTCTGCTCTCCCATTTATTAACTCCTCCTTTTTAATGATTTTTCTTTAGATAACGCATTCTCAATTGCTTTTAAGATAACCTTACTACTCCCAGTTGCACCAGAAATGACATCTAACTTTAGGCTCTGTTGCCTAATCACTGAATCTACTATCCTTTCTGCCTTTTGACCACGCCCATTCCTATGTTCTAAAATATCGATACTAACTACTTTATGGTCTTTAACTTTAACTGCGACCTTTGCCGCCACAAGTGTAGTGGTATATTCACCAATATATTGCCCATCCTCTATTTCTCCAAGATTTATATCATTGATTTCTATATCTTCTAATTCTCTACATCCTGTTAAACTCATTGTAATTATTAAAGCTAAAAGCAAATAAAGAACCTCCCTTAATTTAAATACTCTCATTTATAAAACCTCCTATTTATATATAAATTTACCCCTTAAATCTATTTTAATTATCTTCTACTACTAGTTTAGCTGCAAAATCTTTAATATTATTATCCGCTATAGCAGACTCACTCTTGGTTATATTAGCAATCTTTTTAATTATCATCTTAAACAAGAAGTTCATCTTCTTAAGATTATATTCATAGCCAAAATAACCTTTTGTAATTGCATGATTAATAAGCTCTTGCTCAAAGGAATTCCTTAATTGATTATCAAACTCTTGCTCATTACCACAGCAGATAAATAATCCTAGTTTTTTACTTATAATTTCTGACTTATAATCTGAACAGAATTTAGTTACTTCCTTTTGAATTCTTCCAGTATAGATAGAACCACCAATTGCAATTGTATCATAATCTTTTAACCTTATCCCTTTTAAATTCCCTTCTTTCAAATTAACTAATTTAACACTATCTCCTAAATATTCAGCCAATTTTTCTGCCGCCTTTTTAGTAGCACCATATTTGCTAGCATAAACAAGTAATATTTTCACTTTAATTTTCCTCCTTCTTAAACTTCCTTTAATTTCTGTATCAATATCTTTAATTAAATATCTTTCTAAATAAAAGACATTAAATGAATATCATTCATTATTTAATTATAACTTACTATGTTTTGGAATAAATGTCAATGCCATGTTTTAGAAAGCTATTCATAATAACTAAAGCATTAGATTTAAATCTAATGCTTTAGTTGAGTTCATTTATTCCATTTTTATTTATAAATAACTTTTTAATATTTTCAAACTTTAACTCAGCCAATAACATCCCTAATACAATTAAAACCCCTCCCCAATATCCCTTTGCACTGATTAGCTCTCCAAGATAGAGGTAAGCAAATAAAGCTCCAAAGACTGGCTCCATTACAAAAATAATTGCTGTTCTTGTTGGGGTTGTAAATTGCTGAGCCTTATTCTGAATAATAAAAGCTAAAGCTGTAGCAAGTAAGCCCATATATATTACATTACTCCAAACATTAATGTCATTCACCCAAACATAGCCATCTTCAATCAAAGTAAAGATTCCACTCAATAAAGCTACTGTTCCAATTTGAATAATGGCAAATAAAATTGCGTCTTTACTCTTAACATATCTATCGACTAAAAGTATATGTACTGCCAAAGAGAAGGCTGATAAAAAGATCAAAAAATCCCCTAAATTGAATATTAAACTTCCACTAAAACTCAATAAACCCAACCCTATAGTAGCCAAAATAACCCCTACAGATGTTGTTAATTCTGGCATCTTCTTAAAGATAATTGCTGACAGAATTGGTACTAAAACTACTGCTAGCCCTGTAATAAAGCCTGCTTTAGAAGCATCAGTCAACCCTAATCCTGTAACCTGTAATCCATAGCCCCCAAAAAGAAATACTCCAGCAAATAATCCATACTTTAATGTCTCTAAATCCAGTTTCTTGACCTTTGTATAAAAGATTAACCCCAAAATCAGCGTTGCAAAGGTGAACCTTAAGGTTAGAAAATAGAATGGAGTAATTTTATTAAAGATATCCTTCATAAATGCAAAGGTACTCCCCCAGATTATAACTACAAATAATAATGATAAATCAGCTTTAACACGCCTTGATAAAAATTCTTTCATAAACTTCTCCCTTCTAAATACTACTAAACAAGGAAGAGTTATAACTCTTCCTTGCATTAATATCTATTATTTTTACTTGTTACTTATCATTGCTCTTTTAGTGGCACTTAGCTTCTGATAAAACTTCTATATCTACTTCTTCACCTTTTACAAAATACCTTGTATATAAATAAGTAATAAATACTGCCAAGACTACTCTAGAGCCTAACATAATCAATCCATTTCCACCGATAGCAACAAATAACAATGTATCTTCAACTACGGCATGGCAGACCATTAAAAATACAGCCATAGTCATCAACTCTGAGGCAGATAATCTATCCTCTTCTACACTTCTAATAATAAGTCCAGCCCCATAGGTAATCCCAAAGACCTGAGCCACAATCAATGGTAGACTAGCATCTTTAGGTAGCTTAAAATTCCTTAAGATAGGTGCAAATAAACTAGAGAATTTATCTAACAAACCAAGATCATCTACTATTTCAACACCAATAAGTAATGGAAATAAGATTAGTGCTACTGTCTTTAACATCCCTAAACTTCCATTGATAACTTCAGAAAAAAATCCTGTCCAATCCATCTAATATAATTCAACTCCTTTATAAAAGTATATTCAATATAACTCCCGAGATTAAGGATAGCATTATCCTTAAACTTATTAAAGGAAATAGCTTTACTCTTATTCTTTTAATAATAGCCCCTTCAATAATTAAACTGTGTGCTAATCCTAACATAGTACCTAAGATAGTAATCTCTCTTGCTCCCAAATCTAAACCAGCAATTACCCCTAAAGCACCATAGATATTCATTAGATATCCCGTTAATAATGCTAAGGCAGCTTCACCTGGCATGCCTACCAACTTCATCATCGGGCTAAAGATTTTGTCGAGATATCCTATAACTCCTGTATATTTCAGAAAAGTTACAGCTATATAAACTGGAATAATAATTTTCATTAGAGACAGATAAGTACTCCAAGATTTTTTAATTCCCCTTTTAATTGCTTCACCCATTACTTTTCCTCCTTTATTCAGCAAATTTGCTTATTACATATTTATTAGTATCCATATCATTTTATAATTAATCACTTATATAAGCAAGGATATCATTATTTTTAGAATGTTAAAATATTTTATTTAATTGTCCTGTTATTCTAGTTAAAATTTAATAGTAATAGTATCTTTATATGAGGATATTATATTATTTTCTTAATTATTATCAAATATCTTACATATGAAAAAAGTAGTGACTATTAATAGTCACTACTTAAAATCTAGTTTCAACACCTATAAATACACCTTGAGTTAAACGGTCAATATCTGTGATATTATAACTGTCAAGAACATTATTACTATCTTGAGTATCTAAGTTTACACTGAAAGTTTTATTTTTAAGATTCTCCTGTTTGATTCTATAACCAACTTTAGCAGTTAAATCTTCTGCCAAATTAAAGCTGAATCCAGTTTCTAAAGAGTAATTACTATTGATTTCATAGTCAGTTAAACTATCCCCTTCAAGCTCATTATTATTCTCTAATAATGGTGAAGACACCTTATAATCACCAGCTAAACCATACTCTACATCTACAAAGAATCCAATTCTATCAGTTAAGTATCTGTCTACCCCAAATAATAGATTTGCACTCTTACTTTCAATAGTGAATAACTTTTGATTAAAGAAGTCAGTCTTAAAGTTAGAATAATTCCCTCCAACACCCAAATAAAACTGAGTATTTGGAATAATATTAAACTCCTTCTTTAATCCTAAACCAATACTTTGAAAATCGGAATTGATATAATTATTATATCCACCAAAGGAATAATCAGCTTCTAAAGCTATCTCATCAGTAAATCTAAAAGAACCACGTACTTGCTTTGCTTCCATATCTTGATCGAGGTTATCATTATATTTATAATTTAATTTCATATAATCAAACCCCATACCGATTCGGTCATTAGCAAAGGCTGTTGCAGCATTTAATACTATAACTAAGGCTACAAATATTACTGCGATTTTTTTCATTATTTCCCTCCTTCTATGTAGGTTTTCTTCTCTGTTCACTATTAATTTTACCGTAAATGATTCTCAAATTAAAGAAGTAAATATTAGTAATAAACTGGATAATTTAATATTAATATGATTTCCTATACTCTAATTACTATCAAAAATTAAAAAGTAAGAACTATATCTTAATTTTAACCTTTTCTTAATGATTATTTAATAGGAATGTAGCCTAGATTTAGAATAATATGAAATGGTATCTTCTATAGAAAATTATAAAAATTCAGAAGCTTTATCAACTTTATAAGGAGGGATCAAGAAGAATAAATAATAAGAAAAGTTAATAAAACTAAAAATCAATAATAAGGAGTGAAATCATGAAAAATAATTACAAAAAATTATTAAGTTTTTTATTAATAACTCTAGGATTAATTACATTAATAGGTTGTAAGAAAACCAATATCGATTTGGCTAATCTTAATATAAATTCTCTATCTTTTTCAGGAATAAGTGAGGAGGATTAGCGGCCATAGCTGTACCAGCAGAGAAGCCAGCTACTAGCACAGGTAGAGTATTATTCTTTGATACAGAGAAAGAAGAGTTGATTATAGATGTTGAAGTGGGCTACCTACCTGATATGCTAACCTTTACCCCAGATGGTAGCAAAATCTTAGTAGCTAATGAAGGCGAACCTGAATATAAAGAATTTGATGGTGAAAAAGTAAGTGGTTATTATAATGGAACTCCAGATAATGACCCTAAAGGTTCAATTTCAATTATTAGCTTATATTAAACATTTTAAACCTTAACTCTCAATCATTCAATACTCTTATACCCTATTTTCATAAGAACATTTCCAAAAGGAAATATTTTTATCATTTAAATATAATTCTCTAAAATATATTATACTCATAGAAGACAGCTCTCAAAACTTTCAACCTCATTCTCAACTATAAATAAGATAAATCCTGTTAATCATCTTCTCTAACTTCTTAAGCATTATCTCCCTTTCTCGATATAATCTCTGTGCCTCCTTAATACTTAACAGAGAAAAAGAAATCAGTTCACCAGGTTTCATCTGTGCCAAAGTAGCTATATCAACTGAAATCACATTAGCAATCTTAGTATAGCCACCAGTAGTTTGATGGTCAGCCATCATTATTATCGGTTGTCCATCACCAGGTACTTGAATTGCTCCTAGAGAGATACCTTCAGAGATTATATCGGCACTCTGTCTATGAGAAAGTTTTGCACCTTCTAACCTATAGCCCATCCTATCTGATTGAGCTGAAATTGTATAATTACTATTAAAGAATTTATCAATCTCTTTTTGAGAAAAATGACTAAACTGAGGACCTGCCACTACTCTGATTTTAGACTCTCTTCTATATTCAGAAATATACTGTTTAGGTATTTTGATAATACCAGAAAAATTCCCTTTATCAGTATCTACTACCTTTAAAGAATCACCAGCCTTTAAACTTCTTCCCTGATAACCACCTATTTGACCTCGAAGATAGGTAGAAGAACTACCCATTACCTCATCTACTTCTATTCCACCCGAGACTGCTAAATAAGCTCTACAGCCTTGTTGAGCTCCTTTAAAGATCAATCTATCTCCAGAGTCAACCTTAACTGAAGACCATGGATAGATCCTCTTCCCATTTATTTCAGCCCCCAACTCAGCACCAGTAATTGCAATCCGACAGCTACCTTCAAAACCAATCTCTGGTCCTAAGAGTGTAATCTCAAGTGCTGGAGTATTTCGTCGGTTACCTACTAATAAATTGGCTATTTGGAAAGCATAAGAATCCATTGCCCCTGCTACTGGCATGCCATAACGTTGATATCCATAGCGCCCCTGATCTTGAACAGTGGTCAATAAACCAGGCTTATTAACTATTAAACTCCCCATTTGAAACCACCTTCCTTCTTAATCCATTCAAATTGTACTTGCGAGATTGGTATAAATCTGAGATATGAACCTATCTCTAATAAAAACGAGACTTCCCTTTGAGGATCAAATAATTTTATAGGGGTTCTTCCTATTATTTGCCATCCTCCAGGACTACTGATCGGATAGATTCCAGTCTGCCGATCAGCAATTCCTATACTTCCAGCAGGAACCTTCTCTCTAGGATTCTTTAGCCTTGGAGTAGCAATCTTCTTTGACATTCCACCTAAATAAGGAAAACCTGGCGTAAAGCCTAACATATAAATCAGATAATCTCTACTACTATGTATCTTAATTACCTCTTCATCACTCAAATTATTATAGTTAGCGACAGTTTCTAAATCTGGACCATACTCTCCACCATAAAGGACAGGTATCTCAATTATTTTAGTAGGAGATGTAGAAATAGTATGTATTCTATCTTCTAATTCTTTTAATTTAGCTACTAAATTCTGATAATCTATAGTTAATGGGTCATAGGTTATCATTAGCTTAGTATAGCTAGGGATATATTCTATTACACCTGCTATTACTTCTTTTTCTAATAGATGTACCATTGCCTGAATCTCTCGATTAATCTCTGGCTTAATCTCATCTCCAAATTCCATCAGAATTGAGCTATCACTAGCAGAAACATATTTTATTCCTTCTCCCATAAAATCAATTCCTTTCTATAGCAATGAAACTACCTCTATATTATTCTCCTCTAAAGCCTGATTGAGCTGCTCAACTAAGGCTAGAGCAGATTCTGTATCTCCATGAACACAAATAGTATCAGCATTAATTTCAACTTCATTTCCTTCAATAGTTTCAACCTTATTATCTAATACCATATTAAGCACCCGCCCAACTACCAAACTACTATCTTTAATTACCGCTCCCAACTCTCTTCGTGAAACTAGCTTCCCATCATTAGTATAAGCCCTATCTGCAAAAACCTCATTAGCTACTCTTAAGCCTACCTCTTCACCAGCTTTAATTAGCTGAGAATTAGCTAATCCTACTAGAATTAGCTCACTATTGACATCATAGATGGCCTCTGCTATAGCTCTAGCTAAATTATAATCACTAGCTGCCATATTATATAAAGCACCATGGGGCTTAACATGCTGTAACCTACCACCTAAGGCTTTCACAAAGGCATCTAAAGCACCAATTTGATAGATAAGATAGGCTCGTGCTTCTTTTAAGCTAATATTCATCCTTCTTCTTCCAAATCCCATTAAATCAGGTAGCCCTGGATGGGCTCCAATTGCTATTCCTTCCTTGAGAGCAAAACTTACCGTCTGCTCCATTACAACTGGATCTCCAGCATGAAAACCACAGGCAATATTAGCTGAACTGATTCTTTTGATAATCTCATAGTCATTTCCACAACTATATCTCCCAAAGGATTCACCTAAATCACTATTTAAATCAATCTTTTTCATATTACCTCTCCTTTTTAAACTCTATTAACTGCTATTATACCTTTACAGGTTAAAGATTTCAATTTCTATATTAACCAAGGTATTAGTAAAAAAAGAGTCTCAAGCTTAGGCTTAAGACCCTTTATAATCCACATCCATCACACTCTGAACACTTTTTAAGTAATATCTTAAAACAACGAGGGCACCTAATTGCCGATTGATCTTTGACCTCATATCCACATTCTGAGCAGACTCTTATCTTTTTATGGGTATTGCAATTCATATTTTCAACCTCCTCTTTATATTAATTTAAAATTTGATTTTAATATGTCGTTATATATAGATATTGCGACACTTTTATAGTTAAAAATTAAGTTCAAAACCTCAAACCTCACCCCTTAATCCCCCTACGAGTAATACAGTTCAATTACTCTTCGTACACAACCAGTCTCTCCTTAACTAATGAGAGGGGAAACTCTTTCTCTTTTACTTTTCTCCCTTCTCTTAAGAGTAGGAGAAGGGTTGGGGATGAGGTGTGAAAAGTGTCGCAATATACCCATAAAACCCGCATTAATAAGAAAAAGTGTGAGCACTGAGCTAAACTCTAAGTAGTCCACTCATACCCACACCTTCACTTAACTGATATTAAAATAATGCCAATAATTTAGCTACAATACCACCTGTCACAAAGGCTGTAATCCAGCTTCCAAACCAGATATAAATACTCTCTTTCCAGCTTCTCTCTTTAATCATGATTAACATTGCTGCAATACAAGGTACAAATAATGTAATTGTAATTAAAGCTACTGTAGTCTGTGCTGGTGTCATAGCCAAATCAGTTAAACCTGCTGCACCAAAGTCACGACGAACGATTCCCATAATAAATGCTGTAGCTGCCTCTTTAGGTAGCTCTAACCATCCTACAGTTATTGGTGCCACTGCATTTTGAATAGCTTCTAAAAGTCCAAACTCTTGCATTAAAGTAATTGCCACTGCACCAACTGCAAAGATAGGTCCTGCCTCTTTAATGAAAGATTTAGACTTAATAAAGGTCTTCTGCATAACATTGCTCAACCTTGGCAAACGAAGTGGTGGTAAATCGATTAATAAATCTGTAGATTCACCAGGTAATATCTTATTTAGGAAGGTTCCTGCTAGAACATAAACTGCAAAGATAGCTGCAACATATACCATAAAGAACTTAGCACCCAATGGAGCAATCAACCCTGCAATAACCCCTAGCTGAGCAGAACAAGGAATTGCTAATCCTAATAAGAATACTGCAATAATCCGTTCACGTTTAGAACCTAATAATCTAGTTGTAATGGTAGCCATAGTTACACAACCAAAGCCTAATAACATCGGAATTACAGCTCTACCATTCAATCCTAAGGATGTCAACATTCTATCAACTAAGGCTGCAATTCTTGGTAAGTATCCTGAATCCTCTAAGATAGCCAAAAATAAGTAGAAACCAACAACTAAAGGGAGTAATAACCCAAAAGTATAAGTAATAGCCATCGTCAATAATCCAAACTCTCCTACCAATAACTGACTAATCAATGAACTAGGTTCAACTATGTTATGAATAATACCTCTAATAAAGGGCTCATAGGTCTCAATAAAGATAGTCTCCTCTGTAATTCCTACCACTGTTTGAGCAATAAATACTCCTACAAACTCATATAAGCCATATAAAGCCAATAATAGCATAGGTATTCCTGTTAAAGGTCTTAGCATCAGTCTTCCTAGTGTTGTTCTAAAGCTTGTTCCTTCATTGGTTTCAGTAACTACCTTATCAACAATCTCATTTACTCGCTCACGACGACCTCTATAGATAGTCTCTCTATAATCTAAAGGCTCAGTACTATACTTCTTAGCTACATGAGGGTCTCCTTCTAATATCAATAGAGCTTCTGCACGACTAGCTCCCTTAAATTTCACATCTTCTAACTCTGCTTCTAACTTTAAGCTACTATTTCCAACCTTAGCATCCCAGACAGCTTCTTTTATTTCAGCTAGTCCCTCACCTTTAATTGCTGTTGTTGGGATTACTGGCACTCCTAACTCTTCACTTAGAGTATCGATATCTATCTCTAATCCACTCTTTTGAGCCTCATCCATCATATTCAAGGCTACCAATACTGGGATTCCCATATCGATAACCTGTTGGGTCAAGAATAAATCCCGTTCTAAATGGACTGCATCAACGATATTTACTACTATGTCAGCCGAAGCAATCCCATCTCTAGCCACAATCTCTTCATCATTAAAGGAAGATACTCCATAAACACCTGGGGTATCAATAACTACATCATCTTTATACTTTCCAGAACTAATATCCAAAGTTGTGCCTGGATAATTAGATACATCCACATAAATTCCTGTAAAAGAATTAAAGAATATAGACTTTCCTACATTTGGATTCCCTGCTAATACAATCTTTTTTGCACCTTCTGGTATATCAATCTGGTGACTTATATTACAACAATCCATTATTAATTTCCTCCCGTTATTTTTGTGATTATTGCTTAACTTTTAATTAAAAGATTCCCTTCGGGTTCTTCGAACCTTCCGTGGTCCAAAAATGACCAAAGTAAATGTCATTTTTATTCCTTACAATAATCTATTATATCTCTTCCTTCTATTACTTTTCGTTTATTTTTATGATTATTGCTTAACTTTTAATTAAAAGATTCCCTTCGGGTTCTTTGAACCCTACGTGGTCTAAAAATGACCAAAATAAATGTCATTTTTATTCCCTACAATAATCTATTATATCTCTTCCTTCTATTACTTTTCGTTTGTTTTTATGATTATTGCTTAACTTTAATTAAAACATTCCCTTCGGGTTCTTTGAACCCTACGTGGTCTAAAAATGACCAAAATAAATGTCATTTTTATTCCCTACTACTTTACTCTAATCTTTTGTGCCAACCTTCTTCCAATTGCAATCTCTTGTAAATTTCTCTTTAAGATTACTGGTCCTCCTGGTATCTTCTCTGCACAAATTACATTAGACCCTTCAGAAATTCCAAACCTCATTGCTTGAGCTCTAATCATCTCATCAGGAATCAAATCAATTTGGAACTTATCTCCACGCTTAACATCAGCTAAAGTCATTTTCTATATCCCCCTTTTAATTAAATACTTTTTTATATTGATAACTAAAATAAAAATCATTATCATGTGAGATTACAATACTTCTAAAACACTATCTAAATTATATAGATATCCAACGCTAAAGTGAAATCTATAGTATTTTTATGTTTTTGATTTTAACTTGTTACTCATCACTCATTACTCTTCCTACGAGTTCTTTGAATTCTTCGTGATGGAAAAACACCCAAACCAATTTTTCCTATCCACTATTATTCAACTTCACTCTAATTAAAATTTGACTCTTATAGTTCACTAACTATATTATATTCTTGCTATAGAAGAATTTATATGATTACAATTACAAAACAGAATAAAAATCATTCTCATTTGTACTAATAATATTATAATAAATACTATTCTAGAAGTCAATAATTATCATTAATAACATTTTGTGTTGAAATCAAAAATCATTATCAATAAAATTAAAAAAATATATCAATTCCAATATTATGGATATTAGATATTTATTTGCCAATCACGAATTGATATATTCTCTAATTTAAGATAATAATTTATACTCTAAATTTTTCTGTTAAATTTTGTAATTTTTGAGCCATAAGTGCTAAATCTTGTGATGATGTTGTAACCTCTTCTGACATATTTCTAATCTCTTGGGAAACGTTCATTATATCATCACTGTTTTCAGCCAAACTTTGTGTAGATGCTGCTGTCTGTTCTAAATGAACAACAGTCTCTTCACTAGATTCTTGAAGCTCTTTAAATACCTTTCCTGCTTTTTTAGCAACAGCTTCTCCTTTTTCCACCTTACTCTCTACCCTTTTAATAGCTTCTAAACCAACAGTCGATTTAGTCTGAGTCTCCTTAACCAATTCAGCTATGTTCTCTGTAGCCTGTGAGGTCTCTTCTGCTAACTCTCTAATTTCATCTGCCACCACTGCAAAGCCCTGCCCATTTTCCCCTGCTCTGGCTGCTTCAATTGCAGCATTTAAAGCTAATAAATTGGTCTGTTTAGCTATATTAGTAATCAATTCAACTATTTGTTCAATCTCTTTAGAATTATTATCTAATTCACTAATTGTCTTAACAGTCCCTTCGACCTCTTGGTTGATCTCCTGTAAGCTACTTATCGTCTCTTCAATATCTTTGCTACCAAGCTCAGTTTTAATACTAGAATTTTCTGCAAAGCTGGTAACCTCTTGAGTGTTAGCAGCTATCTCTTGAATACTAGCCGACATCCTTTCAATTAATTGATTATTAGACTCTATAGTAGCATCACTTTCTTCTGCTAAAGCATGTAACTCCTCACTATAAGATGATAGACTACTAACTATCTCTAGTAATTCTTTTATCATATCTTTTAAATTATTATACATATTATTAAGAGAATTAGCCAATTCTCCCAATTCATCCTTAGATTCAATGTCTAGCTCTTCTAGATTTAAATTATTATGGGCAATCTTATCTGCAAATTCTACCGCCTTTGCCAAAGGAGCAGTAATATTTTTACTAGTGAATAAGGCAAGAACTGTAGCAATAACTATTGCTGAAATAATTAAAATCATTATTGTTAGGTCAATAGATTTCTTCTTCTGTTGGACTAAGATCATATTTTTAGTGGTTTCTTTATGTAAGAAATCTTGATATTCTTTAAACAAATCCTGTAATTGAGTTAGATATTTACTAGTCTCATTCTTATAAATATCTATTGCAACTTTATTAACATCAGAGGTGACAGTAGAGAGGGTATCATA
This sequence comes from Orenia metallireducens, assembly GCF_001693735.1. GTDB lineage: Bacteria > Bacillota > Halanaerobiia > Halobacteroidales > Halobacteroidaceae > Orenia > Orenia metallireducens. Next base: position 93,281 of record NZ_LWDV01000008.1, on the reverse strand, counting down.
TTGATTTTTTATTTTTGAAGCTGAGTGATGTAGATTGCTATGATCCTCTTCTATCTTTGCTAATACCTCTTTAATTTCTTGAGGAAGCTTTTGATAATCATCAGATTCAATAAGACTATAATACCATTTTCCAAAGCTACACTCAGTATGATCTAACTCACCTTCAAACTCCTTTCCAAAAATAAAGACATCCTTTAAATCAGCAACCCATTCTAGATGATCAATTTCTTTCTCTTTAATAAATATAAGCCCTTCTGCTAATTTATCATTTTCACTAGTAATCTCCCTTATTTCCTGAGATAAATAAAAATAAATAGAACCCATTATAACCATTAGAGCTATTACTATCCCAAAACTGATTAATAATTTATTTCTAATCCTTAGTTTCATTAATATCACTCCTTTTACTCAAACTTTAATTCAATTCATTTATATTAGATACTATTACTAATTACACATCAAGCAATAATTTCCTCTATAATGTGGTAAGATTAACTTAAATTTAACACTTTTATGATAAAAATCTTACTACACCTTAGTCTATCTTTAATAGACACAAAATTTTTGATTATAAAAAAGTAACCCAATAAATTGGGTTACTTGAGATTGATGAAAAACCCCCACTAATTTTTTAGTGGGGGTTTTTCTATAGCTGAATTTAGTTAAAATTGATTTAGAAAGTAATAAAAATTTAATATTATTATCTGATTTTAGAAGAATAGAGTTCTTTTCTCTATGCTTAAGAACGCTTGCGATCTTTTTCATGTTTTGAACTGATGCTGTTAACAAACATTGTTCTTCAACATTTTTCTTTCCACGCATACGACAATAGCGAAGTCCATGCAGATTTTTTCCATCTGCAAAACTTCGCTCAACAGTTTCTTTTCTTTTTTTATAGATACTTTTTCCTTTATCTGTTCTCATGAATTCTTTAACATCTTCTTTATAATGTTCCCAAACATGCCTCCTTATAGTACGGAAAGTAACTTTTTCTGATAAACACTTATCTTTATGAGAACAATTTTGGCAGATTTCTTTAGAGCATACATATTCATTATAGCCATCTCTAGTTGTAGTTCTATAGTTTAAATCATGTCCTGCGGGACATGTATAAATATCTTTTTCAGCAATATAATTAAATTTATTTTTAGTATATTTATATTTTACATGTGGACCTAGTCTATAAGCGATTGCTCCCTGAATATTTCTTTCATCTAATTCTTTACATATATAATTTGTATAATAACCAGCATCTAACCCTACATATTTAGTATCAAAATTGAATTTTTCTATCTGTTTATCTAATATATCTAAGTAAGGGTCAACGTCATTTACATTGCCAGCAGTTACAGTTACATCTGTTATAATATTATATTTTATGTCTACAGTCCTATGGTCGAGATAGAAAAAACCTTTGGGTTTTCTATCTCGAAACATGTATCCACTATCAGGATCAGTTGTACTAACTTTTCTTTCTTTAAGTTCAGCTTTATGCTTCTTTTTTTTTAAAGGTTTCTTATTGTGTTTCTCTCTTTCTATAGTAACTGCTTCGTCTAATTCTTCAAGATAAGCTTTAGGTTCTTTTAAATATGTTTGTACTTCTAATTTTTGTTTATTAGCATTTGCTTTTATGTGAGTTGAATCTGTATATAGCACTTTTCCACTAACTAATCCATAGGATATAGCTTGTCTAACAATTTCATCAAAAATCTGTTCTGCTATATTAGCTTCCCTATATTTTCTTATACGATTTTGGCTTATAGTAGAATGATGTGGTATTTCATCTGTTAATGAATATCCTAAAAACCAGCGATAAGCCATATTTACTTTTATATCTTTTACTAGTTGTCTTTCAGAACGAATCCCATATAAATAACCTATAAAAAGCATTTTAAATAAAATAATAGGGTCAATACATGGTCTTCCATTATCATGACAGTATAGGTCTTTAGTTATATCAGTAATAAAAGTAAAATCTATATATCTATCTATTTGTCTTAGAAGATGATCTTCTGGAACTAACTGTTCTATTGTTACAAATTCATATTGTTGTTGTTTTTTCTCTTGAGATACAAACATAATTCTATTTCTCCTTTTAGATATATTGTCAATTATATTATACCATAAATAGAAAAGGCTGTTGACAATAACTTTGTCAACAACCTGAAGTAACCCAATAAATTGGGTTACTTCAAAATTCTATAAACTTAAGCCAGCCTGCTTTAATGCTTGCTTTAAAGCATGATTATAAGCATCAGTACTAACAGTAGCACCAGAGACTATATCTATATCTGTTGATTGTTCTTGAACTGCCACCTTAGGAAATTCATTATATAACTTCTTAGCTGGATAGTATGGATATCTAAAACCTTTATTCCCTGCTAATTCTTCTCTCTTCTCATCATGAGCTGGGATAATCTCTATCTTTTTAATCATCTCTTTCTCAATTGTTACCTTTAATAAGACATAGCCATGATCTTCATAATCTTTAGCAATTCCATAATACAAATTCCTATCATACTCTCCAGAGGATATAGCCAAAGCCATATTAGTAGCTTCTCTATACTGATTATAGCTTTTTGTTGCTCCTGCGATTAAATCAACCTCTGTAGATTGTTTATTAACCACCTCTTGGGGGAACTTATTAAAGGCTTCTATCGCCTCTTTACTAGGATAATTCTCCCCTTTTACAGGATTGATAATCTCAACCTTATCAATTTTACCTTGATCTATTGTTACTTGGATAACTACATCTCCATGTTTATCAGGTACATAGCCAATATAGCTACCATCATGATACTTGTTCTCAGCAGATATTACTGGACTTATTATTTCTAGTAATAAAATCAAAATCAAAAATATATTAGCTAACCTCTTCATCTTAATAACCTCCTTTATAGATAATTATACGTTAAACTTAAAGTAAATCTATATTCTTCGTTATAAAGTTTACTATATAGAGTACTTTATATTTAGACGTGTGAGTTTAAAGTTTGATTTTATAAGGGTATTGCAACAGTAACTAGTAAAGGGTAATAGGTGACAAGTTAAGTTCTTTACTGATTACTGGTTACTCCTTACTCATCACTTATCACTCTTCAACTTCTTACCATGCTCTAAAATAATCTGTCTTTCAGCTAACTGACCAACTTTAGGGTCATGGGTTACCATCAAAATACTATGACCTTGCTTATGTAGCTCTTCAAATAAATTTACTACTATCTGTTCATTCTCTTTATCCAAATTACCTGTAGGTTCATCGGCTAAGATTAGCTTAGGATAATTAATCAATGCTCTAGCAATACAGACCCTCTGCTGCTCCCCTCCAGATAGTTCTTTAGGAAGATGATTGGCGCGATGACCTAAACCTACTCGCTCTAAAGCCTTTAATGCCTCATCTTCATCAGCCATACTATGATAGTATTGAGCTACCATTACATTCTCTACAGCAGTTAGATATGGCACTAAATGAAACTGTTGGAAGACCAATCCAATCTTCTCTCTTCTTACTTTTGTAAGTTCTTTCTTATTCAACTTAGAAATATCAATTCCATCTATCTTTACTACCCCTTTACTGGGAGTATCCATACAGCCAATTAGATTTAACATAGTACTCTTTCCAGAACCAGAAGGCCCCATAATAGAGACCCATTCCCCATGTTTTATCTCTAAACTCACATCGTCTAATGCTCGTACATCACCATCATAAATCTTTGATACATTCTCTAATGTAATTAAACCCATCTTTAACACCTCACTATTTATAAAAATATGCGACTACCTAGTATAAATCAAAATCTTTTTTTGCCACGGATACACACAGACCTTCACCAATTAATTCAAAACCATTTTAAAAACTAAATTTCTAATTAAGCCTTTTGCTCTTAGTTTGTATTAATTAGTGCTTTATTCGTGATAAGAATAATTATTTTTTGACCTTTATCTACGTTTTATCTGTGTTAATCCGTGGCTAAATCATTCTTTTTCGCCTTTTATATACTTTAAATTTTAGTTGTTAATTGTACATTTATTATCTCTTTTAATCCTTATTCACCCTTGAGCGTAACTGCTGGATCAATATCAACTACTCTACTTACTGGTAAAGTCGATGCTATACAGGAGACTACAATTGATAAGATAAAGGAAGAGACCATCACCATCCTTCTAAAGGAGATAGCTGAAGCAAAGACACTCCTTCCAATCAACTGTGCCCCTAAAAACCCTAGGCCATATCCAACTAAACCACCGATTCCACCTAAGATAATTGCTTCTGTCAAAAATTCGGTGATTACATCCTTATTCTCAGCACCTAGTGCCTTCTTTAAAGCAATTTCCTCTTTACGTTCTGCTACTATTGTCATCATCGTTGTCGATACACAAAGTAAAGTAGATAATAAGATTACCATTACTACTAAGTACATTAATGATTTAATCTTATCCAAAACCTTCCCTTCAGAGCTAGCAATCTTTTGAATAGTCTCTAACTCTACCCCTGATAGCTTCTGATTTATCTCAGCTACCTTAGTCTTTAAATCTTCTCCTTTAGTTATTACACTAAGATAAGCTGTATTAAGCTGATCTTCTTTAGCCAATAGCCTTTGAGCTACCCCTAGATTTAAGAAGATACGATTATCTGCATCATCACCAGTCTCTACTATAGCAGTCACTAGAAAATCTTCACTGCCCCAAGTATTCTCTGTAGCTAACTTCAATTTATCACCGATATCATAGCCCAACTTCTCAGCTACATCACGACCAATTACCACTTCATCACTAATCCCATGACTTACAGGCAATTCACCTTCAACCTGCCAATAAGGATTGATCTTATCAATCTGGTCAAACCATGTTCCTACCAATACAACAGGCTTATTACTTTTAAAAACAGAAGTCTGTGATTCTACCTCAGCTATCCCGTAAAGATTAGGTCGATAACCAACCAACTCCTCCTGACCAAACTCTTCAATAACCTCCTCTAGCTCCTTTAGAGAAAGATTTTCAGATTTATCTGAATTAGGCTTTAAAGCCAAATTTGCTCCATAGGTTCTTAACTCCTTACTCATCTTGATATTGATATCATAATAAACACTAAATAGAGCTGAGATTACTCCAATTCCTACAACTATAGCAAAGAATACGATGGCAACCCTTGATTTTCTCTCCTTTAGTGCTTGAGATATCATTCTCAAAAACATCTTCCATTTTTTCATAAGATCACTTCCTTAACCGTGTAATACTTCAGCTGGTTCTAATTTTAGTGCAATCCTCAATGGAGAAATACTACCACACAAAGCTACTATAACTGCCAACAATAAGATAAAGGGCATTACTATCAATTTAACAGCAATAGCCATTCCGAATACCTGTTGACCAATTAGCCCTGCAAAACCTATACCTAACAGATAGCCTAATCCCCCACCAATAATACCAACCACTACAATCTCAATCACAAATAATGCTATCACTGCAAAATCACTAGCACCAATCGCCTTCAATAGTCCAATCTCCTTCTTCCGTTCTAGTACCTTGGTAGTCATAATACTTGAGATTCCTAGTCCTGAACTGATTAGTGAAGCTATAGTCACTAATAACATTAATAATTGAATCTTATTTAAGACCTTCCCTTCAGATTCTGAAATCTGGCGAACCTGTTTGGCTACAACACCAGAAATTGCCTCTTCTATCTGGAAGGTTATAGAACTAACATAAGCTGTACAGTACCAAGTCTCAAACTCTTCAGCAGTCAATGCCTCAGGATCCGCTTGAGCCTTTCTTGCTAGGTCATTGACTGGTGTAGTCAAAGCACTAACCTCTATCTTATCTACCTTATCCTCTAGACCTACTGCTTCTTGTAGGAAATCTAATGGTAGATAAATCTGCTTCTCTGCCTCATCACCACTATTGATGATTCCAATGACTTGAATTTTTCTGTTAACTATATCTTCTCCTTGACCAAAGTCTAGGCTAATAGTATCTCCTACCTTTAAGTTAAACTTATTAGCCAGCTTCTCACCAATCATTGCCTGATTCTTGTCTCTACCATCTCTAATCCAGCTTCCATCTATCTTCCACCAAGATTTAATCTCCTTGACTCCAAATCTAAACTTCTCCCCTGTAGGAATTCTAATTTCATCATCAAACCAAGTGCCTATTATCGGTATCTCTTCTCCATCAACCTTTACACTAGCTTTTAAATAAGGGGCTAAGTTGACTATATTATGGCGCCAGAAGATTATCTTAATTCTCGCAACATCCTCCTCTGATATGTAATCCTTATCAGCCCCGTGGGCATTGAAATCAACACCATCAATCTCTACTGGTAATGACTCTGATTCTGGAACTACAACTATATTGGAACCATAGGATTTTAGCTCTTGATTCATCTTATCCCCAACATCTAAGGATACACTTAACATTGCTGTAGCCAAGGATGCTCCAAAGGTTATGGCTAAAATAGCCAATAATTTAGATTTAAGCCCTCTAGTAAAGGAGCTTTTTAACATTCTAATTAACATCTTTACACCTCCTACTTCGCAAAGAAATCTTCTCTTTCTAACAAGTCCTCAAGTCTAATTTTGATACTATCCTGATCAACTCCATAAGGTAGAGGAATTGGGTTACATCCACCTGGGAAGTTAATTGTCATCTTATTCATCACTACATCACAGCGCTTACAGACTACCTCATCATCACGCTGATAATAACCTGCCACTCCACAGATTTCACAGGCATCATAGACTACACCATAAGCATCCTCAGTCTTTTTAAGTAAGAAGAATTTAATTAATGTACCCCTTTCTGTCTCATAGGAATAACGGTGTATCTCTCCATCCTCTAAATCTGCTTTAGGAACTATAAATTGACCATTTTCTGGTTCTACCGCTATAGCAGGAACCAGCTCTATCTCCTGATTGGCATAGATATAATTTACTCCTAGTAGGGCTATACATAATAATAATACCCCTACCCCAGCCTTAGCCCAAAAGACTTTATCCTTAAGCTCTGCTTTAATCTTTCTAGCTTCAGCAAAATTTAGCTCTTTAAGCTCTGGTATTCTTTCCTTCTTAAATAGATTGATAAGTAGTGAAATAACTATTATTCCTACTAAAATATAAAAGAATCGCTCGATATTATTATAAAGTGGAGCCAATTTTGAGATCAACCTTGGAGTAGCTGTAATAACACCCTTAACTATAAATCCATAAAAGACTAAAATACTTAAGCGTGCTAAATTAATGAAATAGATTAAAACAATTAAATTACGACTACCCACTATTGTTAACTTCTTATGGGACTTAACCAAGGTAAAGGCAAAAACTATACCTAAGAGAATCCCTAAAAACCCACCAAAATACTGTAATAATAAAGCAGTATTAATACCAGTTGTCAACATCTCACTCTGTGCCATCTCTTTTGGAAATAAAAATAACCTTGTTTCAAACTTTACCCCTAAGTATAATGTAAATAAAAATATAATAATCTCTGAAAATAAAGAGCTCTCTACCTGCACTCTACTCCCATTAATAGATATTTTTCTATACTTACTACTCTGATAAAAACTCCAACCAATCATCACTATAGTTAGGATAAATCCAATAAAGGATAAAAATATCTCAATCTCCTTAGCAATCCTTAAATGATTCAAAGAATAGACCAATAATAGACTGAATAATAGAGCCAAAGCTAATCCACCATAACCATAATTAGCCAACTCCTTCCTTTTAATCTTATATATAAAGCCAAATAATAATCCACTTAAAATCGCCAACTCTAAACTATCTCTTAGGGTTAAAGCTAAAGTTTCTAACATAACTAACACTCCCTTCATAAACGACTAAATCCCCAGGCTCAATTTCCAAAACCTGGGGTTAGTCTATTATAGTTGATTAAATATTTCCTGTATAAGTGAAGTCCCACTCAACTTTGATAGGCTTCTTCCAAAATCTCTTATCTACACCAGTCTCTTTATCAACATGTTGTAAGAAATCTTGCTTAGCTGGTGAATGGATAATATAAGTAAGTTTGTAGTTACCAATCCCCATCATCTTAACATTAGCACCATAGTGAGGTCCATCACTAGCTACCATCGGCATGAAAGTACCTTCTTGTACTTCACCAGTATCTACATTCTCTAATCTATAATCTACTGTTAAATATGGAACCCATGCTCCAAAAGGAATACCATATGGATTACCAAGTAATGCTGCAATATCTGCTTCAATATGAAGGTCAGATTCATTTACAGCTAAACCAGCTTTATCACTTGGTTCCATTGGTACTGACTGGAAGTATACTGCTGCAATCTGCATATGATTAACTTCCTTTGCCTCTCCAATTGGATATTCTGTAAATGCATATGTATTAACTGCTACGCCTACTAATAACGCCATTACCATCACAAAAGTCAACATAGATCTTCTTAATTTCATCTTAACCCCTCCAAATTTTAATTTCTAATTTATTTAAGCTACTTGCTCATTTCCCTTAAAGGAATAAATTAAACCAATAACTGCTGCTATCACTAATAGAACTTGTAGACTCAAGGTCTGCCAGGTTGGATAGACCCCTAGCCAAGTTATAGTTGGAAGACCATCAATTCTGGTCGCTCCTAGAATAGAAGCTTCTTGTAACTCTCTCATTCCTTGACCAGCAAATACAAAGGCAAGATAATAAAGTAATCCACTAGTTACCATAAAGAATGGTTTTAAAGGTAACTTCAAGCTTCCTTTCTGTACTATCATATAGATAATCGCCAAAGCCACACAACCTACTAAAAATCCTAAGCCAATCATTCCATAAGCACTCTTATCAGTCTTCACAAATAAGGCCTGGTAGAAGAGAACTGTCTCTGCCCCCTCACGATAGACTGCTAAAAATACTGCACTCCATAAAGCCCAACTATTACCAGTAGCCAAAGAATCCTTAACCTTCCCTTGGATATACTCTTCCCATTTCTTAGCCTCTACCTTACTGATTAACCAGAAACTAACTGAGAATAGTACTACCATTGCCAGCAACATTGTAATTCCTTCTAATAACTCTTGACCCAAACCACTAATATGGAATACATACTTAAATAAGAATGCTGTTACAACACTAGCTATAAGGGCTACGATTGTACTATTATATACCGTCTTAACCCTATCTTCATTACCAGATTTGATTAAGTAAGCAAGTATAGCACTAATAACTAAGATTGCTTCAAAACCTTCTCTGACAATAATCATAAAGGAATAAATAAATTTAGCCAAAGGACTGTCATCTTCTCTAGGTGCTAGCTCATCTAAGCTTGTAGCATAAATATTTATTTCTTTCACCAACATATCTGCCATCGCTTGTACCTCTTGTTGACTAACTCCTTTATCCATCAACTTCTTGATTTGGCTGAACATATACTCAACTTTAAAGGCATTCTGTCCACCTATATAACGTTGAATAGCCTGTTCCATCTCTTCACCTTCAAAAGGAATGAAATAAGCGTCAGTAATGCTCTTTTTAGCTCCTTCTAAATCACCTTTTTGATAAAGTTCGAGACCTTTATTGATTCTAACTTCAATATCATCTGTAACATCATGCCAAGTAGCTGCATAAGTATCAGCAGTGAAATTTACTATTAGTACAGATAATATAAAGAAGATTAATAATAACCTATTAAACCTATTATCCATTATTTCTCCCCCCTTTCTTTGAATATTGAATTTAATTTTGAAATTCATTATCAATGCAAATCAAAAAAATATACTTTCTATTGATCTTATTCAACATAATCTAAGTTATATATAATGAAACTCGTTATCAACATTTAACATTATAGATAATTAATCTTACTTTGTCAAGGGTTTAGTTAAATTAGTTTATTTAACTAATTTTAAAAAGTATAGTTTTCCAATAAAAATTCTTAGTATTAATTTAAAAAGCCGCAGTTATTCAACTTCTTATAGATACAAGACCACGATCGACGACAGAATAAGACTGGAACATCACAAGATTTAGCCTTACACTTGACATTTTCACATAGATTATGGCTGATATAATCGGTCATAACTAAGACCATATCTGCATCTGTACTCAACTGAAATTTATAAGTATTTCTACCAGTAACATGCTCTATCTCCTTAAAACCTAATTTGTTAAGCTTATCTGGGATATTTCCTAACCTATCCCCTCCTACAATCACAATCGACATAGCTTCTCCTCCTTTTAGAAAACGATATTCGTTATCAATTGTACTCATTATATCTTAGTCATTAAATTCTTGTTGTGAGATATCTCACAACTACCTTTAAAGAGTTATTTCCTCTAATGCTTAAATTGATAATAATTCTCATTGTATGCTATTATAATAAATTAGTTATTTTCTGTCAAGAGTTTTGGTAAACATTTCTCCTTTAGGCGACTTATATTTTCAAACCAAGACTACTTTTTCAGGAATAGTTCTTCGGGTTTGAAATGATAACTCTCCGAGGGATTTTAATTTTTATGGTCCTCCTTCAGAACGAAAAAGTATAATAAATCCTTAGTATTAGAGTGATTTCATAGAATTTAAACTAATTTTTGAAGGAGATATTGGGAAGATACCGAACTATCTAAAAGAGTATTACTGGTATATACCAAAATTACTCATAAATAAATTTCTTTAAATTTACAAGTTTAATAATTGAGTGTCTAACTTAAAATCATTGCTTATACTATAAGTAGGAGGGTGAACAGATGACAGAAAAAGAGAAGATGTTAGCTGGAGAATTATATGATGCTTCTGATGAACAACTAGTCTTAGAAAGAATTAATGCTAGAAAGATGACAAGGCTTTTTAATGAATCAACAGACAAGAACAGACATGATATTCTGAAAGAACTTTTTGGTAGCACTGGGGAAAGGTTTTATATCGAGCCAAACTTTCGCTGTGATTATGGTAGTAATATTTATCTTGGAGATAACTTCTATGCCAATTTTGACTGTATTATCTTAGATGTCTGTAAAGTCATTATAGGGAAGAACTGTATGTTAGGACCAAGAGTATCTATCTATACTGCTACCCATCCATTAGGTGCCAAGTTAAGAGTTTCAGGAGCAGAGTATGGTAAACCAGTAACAATTGGTGATAATGTTTGGATTGGAGGAAGTGCAACTATTAATCCAGGTGTTACTATCGGTGATAATGTTGTAGTAGCCTCTGGTGCTGTTGTTGTTAAAGATGTACCTAATAATGTAGTTGTGGGAGGTAATCCTGCTAAGACCATCAAGAAACTTTAACATTATAATCAATTAAGTAGATAGGAGAGTGAAGAGAATGAGAATAGAACATATTGCAATTTGGACTAATAATCTTGAAAGATTAAAGGAATTTTATATTAAATATTTTAATGCTACAGCAGGAGATAAATATATTAATGAGTCTAAAAGTTTTGAATCATACTTTCTATCTTTTGATCAAGGATGCCGTTTAGAGATTATGCACAAACCATCAATACCTGAGAACTCAAACAATGTATATGACCAGTATCTAGGATTGATTCACTTTGCCATTTCAGTTGGGAGCAAGAGTAAAGTCTTAGCTATCACAGAACGATTAAGAGAAGATGGCTATGAGATTATAGGTGAACCTAGAACGACTGGAGATGGCTACTTTGAAAGTGTAATTTTAGATCCAGATAGAAATAGAATTGAAATAACTGCTTAATTAGAGCTTCTTAAGAAATAATTTTAATAACTATAGCTTTCTTTAATTAAAAAGATACTCTATTAAATAAAAAAGCATATAAAAAGGCAACCCTAGCTAGGGTTGCCTTTTCTCTATACTCTAAAATTCATAATTTCTCATTAAATCCTCTAAAGTATCCCTTCTTCTAACTAATACATCTTCGCCATCCTCTTTGATTAAGACCTCTGCTGGACGTAATCTCTGATTATAGTTAGAACTCATCACATAACCATAGGCTCCAGCATCTAGAATTCCAATAATATCCCCCTCAACTATCTCAGGTAACAGTCTATTCTTAGCAATAATATCTCCACTTTCACAGATATTTCCTACTATCAATACCTCTTCCTTATTATCAGACTCTCTATCTTGCTTACTATAAATTTCAACATCATGGTGTGACTCATATAACATAGGTCTCATCAATACATTAAAGCCAAGGTCACTACCTACATACTTTCTATCATAGTTTACCTTAGTAGCATAAGCCTCTCCTAACAAGACTCCGCATTCTGCTACAATATATCTACCTGGTTCTATCTTAAAAGTAATCTCCTTACCATACTCTGCTACCCATTCTCTTAACACCTTGTCCAATCCCTTGCCTAGCTGAGCCAAATCCAACCGCTCTTGCCCATCCTGCTTATGATATGGAATTCCAAAGCCACCACCAAAGTCAACAAACTCCAAATCATCAAAGTTACCAGCTATATCAAGTACAGATTTAATTCCTTCTATGTAGGAATCACTTTCCATAAATAATGAACCGATATGCTGATTAATCCCAATTAATCTTAAATTGTACTTATTTAAAATCTCTTTAACATTATCAATATATCTAGGGTCTACTCCAAATTTAGTCTTCTTACCACCTGTTACTACCTTCTCATGGTGCCCTGCACCTACTCCAGGGTTGAATCTGATAGCAACCTCTCCACCTTCATTTATCTGACCAAACAACTCTAATTGAGAAAGTGAATCTACACTGACCATTACTCCAGCCTCAATAGCATACTTCAACTCCTCAGCAGAAACATTATTACTGATATATAAAATCTCTTCAGGTTCAAAGCCAGCCTTTAACTCTATAAAGATCTCTCCTGGTGACATCGCGTCTACCTGTAAGCCTTCCTCTTTAACTATCTTCAATAACTCTAAATTGGTATTAGCCTTTGCTGAATAATTAACTACAAAGTTCGGATAACTTACTAGATTTTTCAACTCTCTACATCTTGCTCTTAATATCCTTTCATTATAAACATATAAAGGGCTCCCATACTTCTTAACCAAATCAATTGGATTACTATTACCATAAAAATTTTCTTTGTCTGTAACTTCTGCAAAACTCCACTGCATACTCTGCTCCTCCTTAATTCTTATATTAATATTTGTTATAACTTTCGCTATATCAACTACTCTATTCTCCTTTATAACCTTATAGATATTGATAGTTATTATCAATATGCTAAAAAAAGAAGCTATTGCTTATTGACAATCTTCGCAATAGCCATAAAACTTAATCTTATGTTCAGTTACTTTAAAGCTGTGTCTCTTCTCTAATTCAGATTCAAACTCCTCTAAAACCTCATCATTAAACTCTATTACCTTACCACATTTGCTACATACTAAATGATGATGGTGCTCTTCACCTGTCTCTAATTCATATCGCCTGCAATTTTCATCAAAGGTCAATTGTTGAATAATCCCTAATTCACAAAATAGCTCTAAGGTCCGATAAACTGTAGCCAAACCAATTCCTGGGTCTTCTGTCTTTACAATATTATAGACCTCTTCCGCACTTAAATGTTCTCCTTTATTGTTTATCAGAATCTGGAGAATAATCTTTCTTTGTGCAGTAAGTTTATAGTTACTTGCTGCCAAAATACTCTTCAAATTATCTAATGTAGCCTCCATCAAATTCACCTACTAACTTAATGATTATCATTTTTAATTATAACTTATTGGTTGTCTTAATGTCAACCCCTTCCATTGATTATTACTTTTCTATTTAATTTAATAAATCCTTTATAATATTAGATATTTTATTTAAAATATCATAAAACTTATCAGAAAGTGCTGTAGATAACTTCTTGCCCCAACTATCACTAAAAATACCTATAGTCACCATTAATAACTCCTTTAATGATTTGGATTCTGTAGGTTTAATAATCAGATAATCTAACTCTCCAGGCTGAATTAATTCTCTCATCGTATCTAAAATCACAACCTTTTCAGCTTGAATACTTTGTAGTGTCTCAAATAAATCTTCTCCATCAGCACCACCATTAATAAAGGATATATCTAGTTTCTCTGAAAACATAACCTTCAATTTTTCTATCAAATAAATTGCAACACCCTTATCTTGTTTACGTATGTCCCCTAATCCTATTACGGCTAATCTATAGGACATATTTTCACCTACCCTTCTTCCTATATATCATTATTTTCAGATTATTTGAATTTTATTCATTGCTTAATTGGCATTAAATAACTTTCCTAATGATAATTTTTGAGAAAAGTAGTTATCTTGATTTATATTGTCAGGCTATAAGGTATAAAGTGACAGTAACAAATGACGATTAACAGGTGACAGTTAAGATCTTTACTCGTTACTAAATTATCGTATTATCTCTCTATTTTCCTATAATAAAAGAAGATGATATCTTCATCGATATCACCTTCTTTAAGTTCACTTCCCTATCTCTTTAACTGCATTAAGTGCTGCAACTTGTCCTTCTCCTGTAGCCTTACTGATCTGTAATGGCTCTCCAGTACAATCTCCAGCAGCATAGACCCCTGGTACATTAGTTTCAAGATTTCTATTTACTTTGATATACTTCTTACTAGCTAATTCCAATCCATCAACTATCTCTGTAGGTGGTACAGTCTCCCTTAGGATAAATACACAAGCTACATCATATTCACCTGTAGTTAATTTTACTTTATTTGCCATATCCTCACCAGTTATCTCCTCAACCTTACCCTCTACAACTTGGATTCTCTCATCTAAATTCTCAATCTCTTTATATTGGGCTACATAATAGACATTTTCACAGATATCTGCTAGAAAATTTGCCTCTTCCTCATGATGGGCACTATCACTAATTACCATTACATCTTTACCTTTATATAGCATTCCATCACAAGTAGCACAATAGCTAACACCCTTACCTATGTATTCTTCCTCACCCTTCAATCTTGCTTGTTGAATTACTCCTAAGGCTAAGATTAGTTTTTTAGCTTGATAGTTCTCACCATTAGTAGTAACCATAAACTTCTCTCCCATTGGAAAAGCTTTAACTACCTTCTGCTTAATAATTGGAACCTCTAAATCCTCAATATGTTTAATATAAGCTTGTGCTAGCTCTGGTCCACTGACATTACTAAAGCCTAAGTAATTATTAACATGGGGTGCCCAATCAATCTTCTTAGCTACTTGTCCACCTTCAAAGATAGCAACACTCTTATTACGAGCCTTTGCATTAATAGCTGCTGACATTCCTGCTGGCCCTGCTCCTACAATAATAATATCATATTCTTCCATTTGCATAACTCTCACCTCTTAGTTTATTTTATCCATTATATCAAATAATTAAGCGGATTTCACTATTTGATTGGCAGTGCTTTATATAATATCCAGATTTGAACTAAAATTTACTATAAAAAATAACTATTAATGGGGATATTACGACAGTTTAGTAATCAGTGACGAGTGACGGGTAACGAGTAAGAAGCTCTTCTCATCACTTGTCACTTATTACTCGTTACTGTCGTAATCTCTCTATTATCTAATTTCTCCCTAATCTGCTTGCTCTATCAATCTTTTAATCTCTTCTTCTAATTTTAATGGAGAAGTGATAGGAGCATATCTTTTAACTACATTACCTTAGGCATCAATCAAAAACTTGGTGAAATTCCATTTAATCGCTTTATTTAATACTCCAGATTACTCTTCTTTAAGATAATCATATAATGGAATATTATCAGAACCATTAACATTAACCTTTGCAAAGACAGGAAAAATGATTCCATAATTTAACTGGCAAAAGGATTGAATCTCTTGATTAATTCCTGACTCTTACTTGCCAAATTGATTACATGGGAAAGCCAATATCTCAAATTTTTCATTCCCGTATTTCTTGTATAGCTCTTCCAATTCCTCATATTGGGGAGTAAAACCACACTTACTAGCCGTATTATTATAAGTACTTTACCTTTATACTCTGCTAAGCTGACCTCTTTGCCATCTGCAGCTTTAACCTTAAAATCATAAATAGACATTTTAGCATCTCCTTTTCTATTATTTTATAAATCATTCCCTGCCTTTATCAATTCTTATCCATAAACTCTTTTTAATCAATTAAAGATAGTAAATTTGACTCAATTAAATTGTGCACAATTTAATTGAGTCAAATTCCTCCTTAATCTCCCCTTGCCCTTAATAAATTAAAATACTATCAACCTATAAGACCTCTTTAATATACCCTTCCATATCCCTTGGCTCTACATATGGTTCAAATCTCTTTAAAACCTCTCCATCTCTACCAATAACAAATTTAGTAAAGTTCCATTTAATTGAGTCACCATGAATATAACTAGGGAATTTTGAACTTAAAACAGAGTATATCAACTTACCATTAGGATTGTCTAAATCAAAGCCTTGATGAGGAGCTTTATCTGTAAGGTATTTAAATAATGGAATAACATCTTCACCTCTAACATCGATCTTAGCAAAAATAGGGAATTCAACACCATAATTCATAGTACAAAAACTCTGTGCTTCTTGACTAGTTCCAGGCTCTTGATTAGCAAATTGATTGCAAGGAAATCCTAAAATCTCAAGCCCTTCCTTTTTATACTTAGAGTATAATTTTTGTAAATCTTCATATTGAGGAGTAAAACCACATTTACTTGCAGTATTAGCTATTATAAGTACTTTACCTTTATATTCTTCTAAGCTAACCTCTTTACCATCTACAGCTTTAACCTTAAAATTATAAATAGACATTCTATCAACTCCTTTTAATTTTTAATTATTTATAAGATTTTTCACTAATTCATCTAACTTCGCTTTTAACAATAAAGCATCTTCCTCTGTTAACCCTGTTTTACAGAAAGCCTTAGTTGGTATCTCAAAAGCTCTCTCTTTTAGGTCTTTCCCTTTTTCAGTTAAAGCTATAATTAAAACCCTCTCATCCTCCTTACTTCTCTTCCTTTCAACTAAATTCATCTTCTCTAATTTCTTTAATACTGGAGTTAAAGTTCCAGAATCCAAATATAACTTCTCTCCAATATCCTTCACAGAGATATTATCCTCCTCCCAAAGAACAAGCATTACAATATACTGGGTATATGTTAAATTTAACTTTTTAAGATAAGGTTTGTAAATCCTAATAATCTCCTTTGAAGCAACATATATGGGAAAACATAATTGGTTCTCAATCTTTAATAAATCATCATTAGTAATATCCATCACCCCTTTTTATTTCAACAATTAAATTTGACTCAATTTAATTGTGTGCAATCTAATTATAGCGCTACTAAATTGAAATTGCAAGAAATATTTCCATGTCTTTTAATATAACACGATATTCTGATATAACATTTTTTCTATTAACTCGAGACTTTAATAGAATTAACTAACTTAAAAGTAAAAATTCCCCCTCAAATGAGGAGGAATAACTATAAGGTGATTATATGCTCTTCTAAAGATATTCACTCATAAAAGTTGATGGTTTACTCTTAGGAGGTTAACTCATCAATTATCTGATAACCTCTACCTTTTAAATACTTCTCTAATAAGATGCTACTTATAATAATTAGAGGAATAGAGGTAAGCAGTCTAATCAAGGTAAATTTAATCCCTACATAAGAAGCCTCAAATAGAGTCATTGGTATTCTACAGATAGCTGCAGCCCCAATATATGTAAAGATAATCCTTAAGCTAGCCCCTTTTTTCAACAGGGAATGAGCAACAGGAAAAGCTACATATAGTCCTCCTACTGTAGTACCAGATAACAAGATAGCCCAGATAAAGGCAAGATGATTTGATTGATTACCCAAATGCCTCTCTATAACTTCTCTATCTACCCAAGTATCAAAAAGACCAATCAAGATAAATACTGCTGGCAGAAACTTTACCATTGTTAGGGTGAATTGAAGAAAGTTATCATATATTCCTTCCCCTACATTATAGTTAAATATAAAACTTAATAACACAAAGACAATAAACAACATAAATAGACCATATTTTTTCAAATTATTTAAGTTCATATTATTATCTCCCCATAGAAGATACCCACCAATAGTGAGACCAATAAAGCTACTACTAAACTTATAAAGTTTCTAATAATAGTTACCCTTATTCCAAAAAACTCCTTTTCAATTGGATAAGTTAGTACTCCAACCATCATCAATGTAGTAGTAAATCCACCAATCACCGTATAGCTAACACCCTTAGCTAATAATATTCCTGCCAAAGGAAAAGCAATAAAACCTGGCATCAAAGAGATTGAACCTAAGAGCATAGCTAATATAAGCCCTATAAAACCACTACTCTGCCCTAAAAACTTCACAATCATCTGATCAGATACAAAATAGAGTGAAATAGATACTAAAATTATCATATTCAAAAATACAGATAAATTCTTGATTAGCTTCTTTATCCCTATCCTAACACCAGCTATTGTCTTCTCTTTATCCTTTATAAACAGAACTATCGTTAACAAGAAAGTTAATAGATATATCATCTCTCTCACCTACAGATTTAATATCAACTCTAGATTTAATCTTACTTAAGCAACTTCTTAATCTCCTCTTTACTTGCTACTCTACCCTTTATTTTAACCTTACCATCAATTGCTAAGCCAGGGGTCTTCATAATCCCAGCTATTGCAATTTCAGCCATATCAGTTACTTTCTCTAATTCAATTTCAACCCCCAACTCTTTAGCTGCAGCCTTAGCATTATCAGCTAAAGTAATACAGTTTTTACACCCTCCACCATAAACAGTAACTTTCATTAAAATTCCCTCCTATTTATCTTTTTGAATTAGTATTTTTATATAATAAATCATAATCTATCTCTATATTCTCCAACTTCTTTGCAAACCAAAGCCTAGAATCATCTAAGCCTTTATTATAGATTAAAGCCCCCAACTCTTCTAAAAAGAAATCCAGTACCTTTTCAGCAGCAATAATTCCAATCTCCTCTTCTCTTTCATCATAGAAGAAGCCTTGAATCTCATTAATTAATCTATTCCTTTTTTCTCTTGATAATTCTAAAATTGAATCCAACCTCCCTTCAAAATTATTTATCAATAATTTATACATACTACATAATAAAATTGAACATATATCCTACCCCAATAATAGCTATTCCCACTACAGTAATAAAAATTGCTATCAGCTTAGGCTTAATCACTTTACGTAAGATAATCATCTCTGGCAATGACAATGCTGTAGTAGCCATCATAAAGCTTAAGGCTGTTCCTAAAGCTACACCTTTATCTAGAAGTGCTTGAGCAATGGGAATTGTCCCCATAGCATTGGAGTAAAGAGGGATACCTATCAATACAGCTACTATGACAGATAAAGGATTTCCTTCACCTGCATACTTAGCCAATACCTCTGCGGGAGCATAACCATGGATTAAAGCTCCAATCCCAATTCCAACTAAGACATACTTCCAGACTCGTCCTACTATATCCTTGACCTCTCCCTTGGCATAATCAATTCTCTGCTCCCAGGTTAACTCCTTTATCTCCTCATCATCATCGATCTGAATCTGATAGACATACTCTTCTACCTCAGACTCTAAGCCCATACTTCCTATAATCATTCCCCCAACTACTCCAACAACTATTCCACTAATTAAATATAGTGTTCCTATCTTCCAACCAAATAATGAATATAACATTACTAATGCTACTTCATTAACGATTGGTGAAGTAATTAAGAAGGAAAAGGTAATACCCAAAGGTACACCTGATTCGATAAATCCAATAAAGATCGGGACAGAAGAACAGGAACAGAAAGGAGTTACTACCCCTAAAGCAGATGCTAAGAAATTACCCACAAACTTACCTCTGTTACTTAATAACTTCTTAGTCTTCTCTGGCGGAAAGAAACTTCTAAGAATTGAAATGAAAAATATCATAATACTTAATAAAACTATAATCTTAATCGTATCATAAAAGAAAAAATGTACTGACTCACCTAAGCGAGTTCCTTCACTAAAATTAAGCCAATTATAAATCACCAAATCGGCAAACCATTTTATCACTCTCCATCACCCCTCTAATAATGACTCTCTAGTCTCCTCTAATTGCTTTAGTAAAATCACTTTAGCTATCTTTAAAATTTCAATAACCTTCTCATCCTTTAGGCTATAATAGACCTGTAGTCCATCTTTTCTATCTTTAACTAATTGGGCATTCTTTAACTTGGCAAGATGTTGGGAGATATTGGATTGGCTCTGGTCTAAATGTTCATAGATATGGCAAACACATAACTCCCCTTCTCTTAATAATTCTAAGATTTGAATTCTAATTGGATGTGCTAATGCTTTAAATAAGTCACTCTTTAGCTTAGCTAATAATGGCATATATTTTTCCTCCTAGTTTATCTATTATAAATTAATTCTACATTCTATAATATAACCGTCTCTACTTTGTAGCAGATGCAATAAATATACTAATACTTATCTTCTCAGAGTTACAATCTTTTATAGTACAGCAATTTGATCCTAGACAATCTACATTAATATCTTTTAATCCCGCTTGGATAAACCACTTAGCTATATCCTCCCTATCAAAACCCAACCATCTATCACATTGTTCTCTTCTTAAAGATTCAAAGTTGTGCTTATCTAAGTCTGTTATTACTAGCTTGCCACCATCCTTTAATACTCTAGCCATCTCTTTGATAACCTCTACTGGCTTCTCTACGTGGTGTAAGAACATATTGGCAAAAACATAATCTACCTCTCCATCCTCTAAAGGTAATTCCTCTGCATTGCCTTGACGATACTCAATATAACCTTTATCCCCAAACTTCTCCTTAAGTTTATTAAGCATCTCTAGAGATTGGTCTACTGCAATTACTTCTATTTCTCTCTTAACTAGACCTTCAGTTATAAATCCAGTACCTGCACCAATATCGGCTGCTTTTCCTTCTTTGACTTTTGCTACAGAGTACGCCTTTTCTCTTACACTATCAGAGAAGAATTCAGCTCTCATAATATCCCAGTTCTTAGCTACTTTATCAAAATAGTGTTTACTCTCCATATGACTCTACTCCTCCTTAATTCTAGCTTATAAATCAAACCTTTTAATTATTTAACTACATTAGAATATTCTAATGTAGTTATTAAAAAATTTTATTTATATAAGTATATCATTAATCTCTAATATAATTATATATAATTAATAATTTTATGTCAAGAAAATATTACTAAAAGCAATTGCCAAAATTATTTAACCACAGGTTTCAACCCATTGGTGACACAATGATTCCTAAAACTCTAAGGCTTCTCCCTAGTTAACTAAAATATTAAATCATTAATGCCTACCTGGCTACACTAGCGTTGCATCTAAATAATTAGATAAAATAAGTAAATCTCAACTTTCTCGTAAAAATGAAAGTAGAAATAATATAATCTTTTTTGAAATTTTTCAGCATTTATTTAATAAACTTAAAGCTAAGCAAGGTCTTAGAAAGAACTTGAAAGATATAGGCTTAGTAAAAATCATAGATTCTTCAACTGTTAGCCTATGTTTATCATTATTTCCTTGGGCTAAATTTAGAAAAAGCAAGGGTGGTATTAAGCTTCATACTGTATATGATTTAAATAATGAAGCCCCTGAAAATATCCTTATTACTAATGCTATTATTCATGACAAGGAAGTATTTGATAAATTGAAATTAGACCCTAGTGTTACTTATCTTTTTGATAGAGCCTATATTCATTATGAGAAATTTGATCAATTTATAAAGGATGATATTTACTTTGTAACAAGGGCAAAGTCAAATACTAAAATCGAAATTATCCAAACTACGCCTTTAACTACTAAAGATATACAGACCAATATATTATTAGATGCTGATGTTATGCTAGGAGATCATACATCAAAAACTAGAATGAAATATCCTATGAGATTAGTTAAGGCTAAAATAATTGATAAGGATAATAAAGAAAAAACTATTGATATCTTAACAAATAGGTTTGACTTAGAAGCCCGTGTTATAGCTGAACTGTATAAAGAACGTTGGCAAATAGAATTGTTCTTTAAGTGAATTAAACAACATTTGAAAATAAAAAGATTCTTTGGACAAAATGAAAATGCTGTTTTAATCCAGATTTATACTGCCATAATTCTATTTTTAATTTTAACGCTAATCAAGAAAAAGTCTAGGTTTAAAGGATCCTTACTTGAACTTACTAGAAAGATAAAATACTCTATGTTTAGATATATTAAGAAAACTTTCAATTGGATTAATTGGTTAAATAAACATTAGTTTGAAGATAATTGCTTTATACCAAGGGTAACTTTAACTTGATTCAGAAATTTATTGTACATTTTGATTTTTAATGATATATCTAAATTATTTAATAAAATTTCAATAGGACATTTGTCCTATTATTAAATTTAAAAGTATGGGTAATGAAATATAGCAAGAGTTTTAATTGTTATTTTTTAACAATACAACAATAGTGAATTCTATCACTCATTTATTAAAAACTGTTCTAGTCATAACAAAACCCTCTCCACCATAATAGTTAAAGCTATATACTATTGGTCTATTTTTAGAAAAAGTCGTCCTAATATTCTTTAAAATTGGTTGCTTTATATCTATCTTCAATAATCCACTTAATTTATCATCTGCTAAGATTGCACTTATTTCATCTTTAGCTTTTGTAGGTTTATGACCGCTTCTCCTTAGCATCTTATATATAGATTTCTGATTGATATTGGTTTCTAATAAATCTGGACAAATAGCATATGAGATATAAGACTGTTCAAATCCTATTGGTTTTTCATCAGCTAGGATTATCCGTTCTATTAAAATAACCCCTTCATCTGAATTTAGATTCAACTCTTCAATAATTTTCTTGTTTGGTTTTATTAACTCTTTGTTAATAATTTTATTATTAGGTATCTTTCCTTCAGATTTGATATGTTCAGTGACCCCAACTAGACTAGGAAAATCATTTAGATTATCCTGAGAAACAAAGGTTCCTTGCCTTTCTCTTCTTTCTAAGATACCTTCATTTACCAAATTTTCAAGAGCCTTTCTAACGGTCATCCTACTTACCTCAAATATTTTACCTAGTTCCCGTTCTGATGGAATTTTTTCACCTCTGCCATACTCTTTATTCTCAATCTTACTTCTAATTAAATTCTCTATTTGATAATATAACGGTATATTATTATCTTCGAATTTCATCTCTTAACCTTCTTTCTATATTAAATACGATTTATCTTTATTAATATCTGTAAAGAGTATAATTTCCTCAATGTCATACAATTAAAGCTTGACAGTAAAAAGATTATAGTAACTCAGCTAATACTTTTGCCACTCCATCATCATCATTACTTTCAGCTATTATATCTGCCTTCTCCTTTAGTTCATTAAATTCAGAGTTTGCCATAGCTACAGCAGTTCCTACAATCTCCAAAAGTTCTAAATCATTTCCACCATCTCCAAAAGCGATGGAGTTTCTAACATCAATACCTAACTTATCTGCTAAATATTTTAGTCCTGTACCCTTAGATATATTAAGTGGATTTATCTCTAAGTTATCTTTAGAAGAGCTGCTTAGTTTAATCTTATCCCCAAATTGCTCTATAATTCTTTCTTTAAAGGATTCCATCTCATCTATTTTACCCATTACATCTATCTTTTGCACAGCTAAAGAACCATTTTCTATCAGCTCATAAATATTATCTATCTGTCTTCTCGATTTAAATAATCTGATCAATCGCTTTATCAATGAAACGCTTTTAAATATGTTTAATTTATTCTTAAATACTCTCTTATCAGTTAAACTCATCTTAATAAATTTAAATTTATTCTTCATATAAATTTCTTTTGGAGCAGCCAGTGAATAATTAAATGATGGATATTTCTCTATTATTTTAAGCAAGGAGATAGTATCTTCTTTGCTAATATTCCTATTAAAAATTACCTCACCATTGAAATCAACTATATAGCTACCATTATTAGTGATATAAGCCAACCCTACAATATCCTCTACTAAACTTCTAGCTTCATGATAATTTCTCCCAGTTGCAATAGCAACCTTATAACCCTCTGAAATCAATTGCTTTAATATCTCTTTATTTTTTGGAGAGACTTCAGATTGTGAATTCAATAAAGTCCCATCCATATCTAATAAGATCATCTCTATTTTATTATTAAACATCTCTATCATCTCCTATATATATTCATCCAACCCTACTTTATTTTGGAGTTAGATAATAGTACTCAAATAGTAAAAATTAAAATATCAAAATAGACCTTAAGAGTCTTCAGCTGTTGATTGTGTCTCTACAAAAGTTACTCCTCCACTTGAGATAGCTATGGCACATACTAATTAATAAGGCTAAACTTATTTTAAAGATATCGAACTTTTATCAACCACTCTTTTTGACTTATATTAGTATCTTACAGATAGATATTAATCTTATTGGAACAATGATCACAAATTATGAAAAATAGGTTTCATTTTTTCAAAGGTACAAAATTGTTTATAACCTAGTCTTTTAAGCTCCTCTTTTACATATGAGATATTATAACCTACATGTTCTTCTTTGTGAGTATCTGATCCAATTGTAATAATAGTTCCACCCAATTCTCGATATAACTTTAATATTTCTCTTGAAGGTGTTAAATCTTCTAATCCATATCGGAAGCTAGAGGTATTAATTTCAATTCCCTTGCCGTGTTCAATCACCTGACTTAAAATTTCAGTCACAATATTTTCTATCTTTTCAAAAGGATATTCCCCTACTTCATCATATCTTTTAATCATATCTAAATGACCTAAAACACTATAACCATCATATCTCTTTATTACTTTCAATATTTCCTCATAATATTTTTGATTATACTCCTGCTGTGTTCTTCCATTTTGGAAATCTTGTGACCAGAACTCTTGATTATCTACTTGATGGCAAGAAAGAATAACAAAATCAAAATCATATTGTTGAAAATCCTTTTGAAATTGATTGATTGTATGTACCTGCATCCCAAATTCAATTCCAATTTTTAAAACAATCTGATCTTCATATTCTTTCTTACATCGTTGAAATTCCTTGATATAAGTATTATAATCACAATTCAAATCTCCCTTTACTCCATAATCTACATGCTCAGTAAAGCAGATCTCATCAATTCCTAATGATATTGCTTTTCTAACTACATCCTCCATTTCATAAGTAGAATCATCGCTAAAGTTCGTATGAATATGATAATCTGCCAACATATATTATTCCTCCTTCTAATTTTAATTTCAAATTTCTAGTTTCTCTATAATTAACTATGTAACACTCTTATCTAGTCGATAGTACAATGAACAGTCAATTCTGGTCTATACCAGAATATTCAATAAAAAAATCCTATAACTTATATTTGATTTTAAAACAATTAAAAAGTACTTCTTAACTTCATAAAATAAAGCACTTCTAAAATATAAAAAATTTATATTTTAATTATAAGTAAACTAAAATTTATTGTCAAGATTTTTTCTTAAATACACTAGTTTAAACCTTATTACTTTATAAGATAACAAATGATAGCTATCCTGTAGAGAGTTCTACTTAGTAGCTACCATTTATTAATCCTAAGCTATGAAGTTTCATAACCATTAATTATCAGTTGTGCTCTTTCATTAAAAAAGGTCTTATATCCTAAATAAACAAAAATAACCACAGTTAATGAAACACTTCCTAATATCCCTAGCATGATAGCTATCTGATACTCAATAGCAGTCAGTGGTGAGACTCCAGAGAGAATTTGACCAGTCATCATCCCTGGCAAAAAGATAATCCCCATCCCCATCATCGAATTGATTGTTGGTAGAATAGCTGAATTAAAGGCATCATTAACTGCCTGCTGAGTAGCTTTTTTAGGTGTAGCTCCCAACATCAAAGCAGTTTCAACTTTTGCTTGATTCTCTTTCATCCCTGAAATCAACCGCTCTACACCTAAAGATATACCTGTCATGGAGTTACCGATGAGCATCCCTGCTAAAGGAATAAAGTATCTAGGATCATACCAAGGCTTTAAGCCAATTACCACTAAGATAAAGTAGAGTAGACTTGTTAGGGTTCCAATAGCCATAGAGAAAGCTATAATCTTCTTTAACTCTCTACTAATTTTGGTATTTACCCGTTGATAAATATTATAAATAGCAAAGACCTCCATCACAGCGATAATAATGAGAGTAAATAAGTAATTATCCTGTTCAAAGATATACCCTAATAGATAACCTACTAGAGCCAATTGTAAAGTCATCCTAGTAGTAGCTAATAATAACTCCTTCTCTCTGTCTATCCTTCTAATCTTTAAGAAAAATAACAAGATAAGTACAAAGATATAAGCAGCCACTAACTGCCATAGTCGTAGATGAATTATACTTGTCTGCTCCATCTAATTCTCCTCCTCTCCTATAACTCTTCCCTCTTGTAAAGTAATAATCTTATCTCCATATTCTAGAGCAATATCTTTAGAATGAGTAATCATAATTAAAGTTTTACCTTTATCTCTTACATAATTAACTACTGTCTCAATTACAAGCCTCTCTGTCTCTTGGTCTAAGGCTGAAGATGGTTCATCTAACAAGAGAACTTTAGGATTTAACAATAAGACCCTTGCTAAAGCTAATCTCTGTTTCTCTCCCCCTGATAAACTCTGAGTATTAGCAGTTAATCCTTTAGATAAGTGTACAACTTTTAATACTTTTTTTAACTCCTCTTCCTCTGGGATAGCTTCTTCTGTTAATCTAAAACCAATCTCTAAATTATCTTTAATACTACCTCCAAAGATAATAGCGTTCTGAGCTAACATAATCACTTCTCTTCTTAACTCAACTGGATTGAGCTGATTAATATCTTCTCCCTTATATAAAATAGTTCCTGAATCTACACTGACCATATTATTCAACAACTTAAGTAAGGTTGATTTACCTGCCCCACTGGGACCAATAATCGTAGTTATCTTATTATCTGGAAATTCTAAACTATCAATTTCTAAGATATTCTTGAACTTAACCTTTTCTAGACTGAACATTAAATTCACCTCCAAATTACTTTATTCTCTAAAGATATTTATATTCCTATTTACTATTATACACAGTCTTTAATTTAACATAATATTAACAGAAGATAAACAGGTTATTAGATAATTGATCTTGAACTTACTAAGAACAAGGTCTTTTTAGCATTCATTATAATAAGGAGGAATTGAGATGAATAAAACTAAAGTATTATTTCTTTGTACAGGAAACTCTGCTCGTAGTCAGATGGCAGAAGCATTTTTGAGAGAGTATGCTGGAGAAAAATTTGAAGTGTATAGTGGTGGTTTAGATGCTAAAGGGATAAATCCTTATACTAAAAAAGTAATGGATGAAATAGGAATAGATATCAACAAGCAAGAGTCTACTCCTCTTAAGGATTATTTAGGTCAAAAACACTTTGGATATTTAATTACAGTATGTGCAGCTGCTGAAGAAAACTGTCCAACCTTTCCCGGTGTAACTAAAAGATTACATTGGGCTTTTGAAGACCCAGTGGCCTTTGAAGGCAATGAGGAAGAAAAATTGAATAAATTTAGAGAAATAAGAGATAAAATTAAAGAAAAAATCAAAACTTGGTTAGTAGAGAAAAATTAAATTATAATTATAGATAAGATAGGGAGGGATTTTAATCCCTCCCTATCTTATTTACTCAAACCAGTGTTTTGTTCTATTAGCAATTCCAACTAAAGCTAACATCACAGGTACTTCTACCAAAACTCCAACTACAGTAGCTAAAGCAGCTCCAGATTTAAGACCAAATAATGAGATAGCTGTAGCTACTGCTAACTCAAAAAAGTTACTAGCTCCAATCATACTTGCTGGAGCAGCTACTGAATGGTCTAACTTAAGCAACTTAGCTCCACCATAAGCAATAGCAAAGATAAAGAAGGTCTGAATAGTTAATGGTATTGCAATCAATAAAATATCTAATGGATTATTTAAGATAATATCCCCTTGGAAAGAGAAAAGAATAACCAATGTTAATAATAAACCAGTGATTGTAAAGTTACTCAACTTCTCAAGATATACATTCTCAAACCAATCAATCCCCTTATTCTTAATTAAGTACTTACGTGATAAATATCCTGCCACTAAAGGTACTAAGATATATAAGACTACAGATAAAAGTATCGTATTATAAGGAACTGTAAAATCTGTTACCCCCAATAAGAAGATAATAATTGGTGCAAAAGCAAAGACCAATACTAGGTCATTAACTGCTACCTGGACTAAAGTATAACTAGCATCACCATCAGTTAAATAACTCCACACAAAGACCATTGCTGTACAAGGTGCTGCCCCTAATAATATTGCACCTGCTATATACTGTTCTGCCAACTCTGGATTGATAAAAGCCCCAAAGATATTCTTAAAGAATAACCAAGCAAAAAAAGCCATAGTAAAGGGCTTGATTAGCCAGTTAACAACTAAAGTCAATGCCAAGCCTTTAGGTTTTCTTCCTGCTTCTAAAATACTACCAAAATCAATCTGAACCATCATTGGATAAATCATAAACCAAATTAAAATTGCCACTGGAATAGAAACTTGAGCATATTCAAACTGGCTTAATGTCTCTGGGATAATCGGTAAAAAGCGTCCAACTCCAATTCCAATTACAATACATAAAGCTACCCAAACTGTTAAATACCTTTCAAAAAATCCTAATCCTTCTTTCTTCTCTTTTACTTCTGCTTGACTCATAGATTTTTCCTCCTTATTATTCAAAGCTTTCAAGGGTAAATCTCTTAATAAACCCTAATTTTTTAATATCTAATTTCAATTTAGAATAATCATCGATTAAATTTTGGTGTAAATAAATAGTTATCTCATCCTTTACAAGCTTTTGATAATCTACTATATGATCTTTTTTAGGACTTCCCTCAATTATTTGAGGTGGAGTTTTAGCCTGGCGGATTCCACCAGGCATTAACTTTCCTCCACAGCAACTATTAACTGTTAACTGCCGAATAGTAATTACTAAGTTTCTTCCCTTAGCATAAGCCTTTAACTTTGGTTCAATTACAAGCTCCATCTATTAGCTATTTCCTTTTTCAAAAACTTCAACTAACTCTTCAGCTAAATCTGTCTCTTTAAGAGCAGCAGTTAGCTTAGCTACTGGATAGATAACTTCGATAAACTCTGTTTTGACCTTACCATCAATTACTTCAATAATTGTATAAATAGCGTTAGGGTTACCATGCTTTGGCTTACCAATACTACCAACATTCATCATATGCTTACCCTTGATGATTCTATGGTAAGGTAGGTGGGTATGTCCACAGACCAAGATATCCTCTTCTATTTCTTCTGCTACCTCTTTTACTGCTTCACTATCTTCATATAAGTATTCATTAATCTTTCTAGGGCTACCATGGACAAATAAAGCAGTCTTATCCTCTATCTCCAAAGTCAAGCTAAAAGGTAAATTTGCTAAGAACTCTTTATTCTCTTCAGTAGTCTCCATTGCAGTATAGTTCATAGAAGACATCCCTATCTTCTGAGAACGCTCTGTCTTATAATCACAACCACAAGCAATTCTTCTATTACCGATAGCATCATCATAATTACCTTGAATAGTCTTAATCCCTTCCTCTTGAATTTTAGCGATTACCTCATTAGGATAGGGACCATAGCCTACTAAATCTCCAGTACAGACTATCTCCTCAATATTTCTTCCTTTAATATCCTCTAAGACACTCTCTAAAGCAAAGATATTACCATGTACATCTGAAATTACAGCTACTCTCATTGTAAAGCCTCCCTTTATATTATAGTTTACAGTGTATAGTGTACAGGGGATAGTTAAAACTTTGAAATGCTTTTGATCTTAACTGTATCCTGTAAATTGTTAACTGTACATTTTACTTATTATATAATGCCTTACCAGCTTCAATCAAAGTATCTAAACCTTGAATCTCTTTGGCAAATAAAGGCATTTGAATGATTGGAGCATTAAATTTATTCTCCATATTAGCTAGATGCTCTTCTTGCATCTTTCTTCTTTTTTTAAAGTAAGGTGTAGTACAATACTCTGCTGGCAGAATCTGATTGGCAACTACCAGTTGTGTCTCTACATTAACAGTCTCTAACTCTTCAACAGCTCGATGTGCCTCTAAAATGGGTGTGTTTTCAGGGTAGACTACAAAAGAGAAGGTAGTCTGCTTCTTATCCTGTAATTTAGCTATTACCCTTTTAAATTTCTGCTGTGACTCTAAATCTGCTTGGGTACTAGTATTAATTGATGTTTTAAATTCTAATTGCTGCTCCCAATTCATTGGTAACTCTAACAGCCTTAAAGTATGACCTGTCGGGGCTGTATCAAAGACAATGATTTGATAGTCATCTTGTTCAGTATAATCTACAAATTTATCAAAAGATGCCATCTCCTCAGTACAAGGGGAATCTAACTCTTCTTTAAGTCCCATTAACATCTCTTCACTATATTCCTTTAACTTAGCATCTGCTAAGACTTTTTCTTTATACTCCCCAGCAACCTCTTTAGGATCAATCTTAACAATATCTAAGTTATCTACTCCAGTAACTTTAGTAACTTCACCTGAAACTTCTTGTTCAAAGACATCCTCTAAATGGGAAGCAGGATCTGTAGTTAATAATAAAGTCTTATAACCTAATCTCGCTAAGTAAACAGCAGTCACCGATGAGATAGAGGTCTTACCTACCCCACCTTTACCAGCAAAAAAGATTAGGCGTGGTTCTTTAGCTGTTGGTAATAATACTTGAGCATCATCTCTCATTATCTTCCCTCCTTATAAAGGATAGCAGCTACTTTAGTTAATACTTCTAATCCTTTGATCTCTTGATCTAATAAGTACATCTTCTTAGTTGGCAAGTTAATTTCTTCTTCTATTTGAGTTAAATACTTTTGCTGCATCTCACCCCTCTTTTTAAAGAAAAGATTTTGACACTCCTCTTTAGGTAAGATTCCATTAACAATTATATTGCTAGTATTAATTCCAATCTCTTGTAATTCTTGACTAGAACGGATTGTCTCTCTAATTGAACTACTTTCAGGATGCATTACAAAAACAAATTCTGTTCGATCAGTATCCTTTAATAATTCCACTGCACGGTCATACTTTTCCTTTGATTCTTGAATATTCTGCACAGGTCCCATACATGTTTGACCACTACCTTGGGCACTCTCTTCGATATGTTTACTCCAATCAACAGGTAATTCTAATAATCTAATGGTATGACCTGTTGGGGCTGTGTCAAAGATAACTATGTCATATTGGTCATCATCCATAAAGTCAATAAATCTATCAAAGGATGCCATCTCTTCAGTACAAGGAGAGTTTAATTGTTCTTCAATCAGCTTTAGCATCTCATCATTAAAGATTTCCTTCATTGGTGCTAAGGCTTTCTCTTTATACTCTTTTGTTGCTTCTTTAGAGTCTATCTCCATAGCAGATAAATTATCGATTCCAACAATTTTAGTAATCTGATGACCAATCTCTTGTTCAAAGACATCAGATAGATTAGCAGCTGGATCTGTAGTTACTAGAATAGTATTAAGTCCTTTTCTAGCATAATAGACAGCAGTAGTAGATGCCATTGAAGTCTTACCTACTCCACCCTTACCAGAAAAGAAGATAAATTTAGTTTCAGACATTATTTAGCCTCCTTAACTTTTGCTATCTCGGCTTTTAACTCTTCTAAAGTTGGGTACTCTCCTAATTTAATAAAGGTACCATTGATTGCAGTTGCAGGTAAATCATTAGTTCCCTGAGTATTAACTAGATTTAAAATAGCTTTATTCTGTTGAAAAGCAATAGGATTATTATTCATCGAATTTCGCTCTACTTCAATACCTTCTTTTTTTAACTGTTTTAGTGCATCATTAAATTTAACAAGTTTGTCATCAACACTAGGACCACAAACTCCTGTTGGGCAGCACATTGGCGGCTCATAAATAGTAACCTTAATTTTACTCATTAAAATTCCTCCTTATTTTACCTACCTATTGTTCACAAGTACTTCTTTCAAAATTACATTTTTGAGCATCATAGGTTGTGATATATTTTAAATTATTCTGTAATTGTTCAAATACTTCTTGATTTAACTCATAATCTACCCATCTACCTCGCTTAGTAGCAATAATTAAATCAGCATTTTTAAGTATCTTTAAATGGTGAGAGATATTTGGTTGGCTCAAATCCAACTCTTCAACTAAGTCACAGACACACATCTTCCCACAGGATAAGAGATTGATAATCTCTAAGCGAGTATTGTCTGCTAGAGCCTTTAACACTTCTGCTATATCTGCTATATTATCCATTCTATTCTTCCTCTCCTATTTAAAATTTCTACTTAATCCATAAACATATTTATATCTATTTATATATTAGCATTGATTAGTATTTTTGTAAAGTTAACTTTTAGTTAACTCTCTATTATCTATATTCAATTTTTGTGATAATATAATACGGATATATTACGACACTGTTTACTTTAAAAATTAAACAAAATATTAGGTACCACCCCAAGAGTACTTCTTCAAGCGTAGTGCCTTCAGGGCGAAAAAAGTAACCAAACCTACGGGTTTCAAAGAACAAACCCTCCGTGGCAAAGGCCACTCACTACGCCATTAACATTCATTGAAATTAATAAATTCAAGAGTCCTAATTCAAAGATTATCCTAAACCTAATTATTTTTTAGAATACTTGCTTCGTTCAAATATTAATTTCCTTCGCTTTTAAATACCTTAACTGTAAACTAG
The DNA here is from genome assembly GCF_001693735.1 of Orenia metallireducens. Lineage (GTDB taxonomy): Bacteria > Bacillota > Halanaerobiia > Halobacteroidales > Halobacteroidaceae > Orenia > Orenia metallireducens. The sequence continues at coordinate 60,539 of NZ_LWDV01000008.1, read as the reverse complement.
TACGAAAGTGTCCCATTATCTTTATTAAATATAACCTTATCATAATTTTATATGTCATAAAAATAAAGATGCTCCAGATTATCAGGAGCATCTTTATTAATTATATTAATTCGATTAGTTGCTTACTCTCTATCTTTTCTTTGATATCATTTAAGTCCTTACCTAAGTTTGTTTCAATAGCTGCTACCATTGCACCTTCTACTAAAGGTGCACTACTTACTACTACATTGGTATAACCTTCTAATTCTAAAATCTCTAAAGCCATCTTCGAATTCATTAAAGAACTACCTACGTCTCCGATTATAATAACACCCTTATCAGTATATAATTCCTCAACAGCCTCTATTATATCCTCTATATCTGTCCCAATTCCCCCATATCCATCACCACCAATTGAAATTAGAGGTATCTCTCTGGGAACCAGTTCTTTGACTAATCCTTCTATTCCCTCAGCAATTTTACTACTATGTGAAACTACTAATATCCCAACCATTCCCACTCTTTCCCTCCTTTATTTAGCTTATATCAGTCCATTTCATAAAATAAAATCTAAGCAATCAACTCATTGTTATTAAACTCTTATTATACTTATAATCTAAATGAATTCTTTATTAAATAACTATCTCAGGTAATTATGAAATTTCCTGAAACCCTGTAGTTAATTTTATTTTATCAGATTATTATAAAAATTTCATCTTATATTTAGTCTTAAGGGATAATATACTTATGTAACTATCCTAAAAAATATTACCACTAAAAGCAATACTGCTAACAATCACCACATAAAGGGTTTATGGGAATATTAATCTATTTATTTCTCCTTAAAATAGATTTATTATTAGATAATTATACATAAATAAAACCACCCCATTTATATAAAAAAGAGTGGTTAAATATATCTGATTACAGATAACTTTAAAACTGAATTCATTTCTTAGCTAAATCTCTAGTAGCAACTACATCTATTCCTGTATCTAAAATATTTTTAATAACTATATCCCCTAATTTTATAGGAGCTTCTAATTCAACTTGAGCTATCTCTACCATAGCCTTCTCTAATAATCCTTTAGGAATAGGTTTGGCAGTCTTAACTGGAACTAAAGGCAATACTCCACCTTTAACTTTAGCAGTAGTTGGTAAGATTCTAGTTGGATTAAAATATTCAGCTTTAGCGTACTCAATTCCTCTAGGACAGCGATTACCTTCTATCTTCTTTATCTCTTTGTCTAAAACCTCTACTTCTAAATCACATCCCATGGGACAACTAACACAAGTTATACGTACTTTATCCCCCATTATTCTGCTCCCCCTTCCTCAATCTTAACTTCAACTCTATTACTTGCTAATTGCTCGATCATCTTTTCTGGTAATGGAATACTAATCATCTCTGCTGGTTTTACATACCTTTCTTTCTTACTAAATAACTCCTCATCTCCATCCATAACAACTATTCGGGCATTCTTCATGGGTCTTTTGCCTCTCATATAGAGCTCTACACGCTTTCTGCCCTCAATCTTTTCAGTTACCTTATGGGGCACAATATAGCCTATATTATCTCCAGCAACTATACTAACCTCTTTCTTAGCTTTTTTTATCCCACCCTGTAAATATAGAGCAGCGGCTTTACCAGCTAACTTACTTTCTTCAGTCACATAATCGACCAAATCATGGACATGAAGGACATTTCCACAAGCAAAGATACCCTCAATACTGGTTTCTCTACATTCATTCACGATTGGTCCACCTGTTACAGATGATAACTCAATTCCTGCTTCCATCGATAATTCATTCTCTGGAATCAAACCAACTGATAATAATAAAGTATCACATTCAATATGGTATTCTGATTCTGGAATTGGCTTTAAATTCTTATCAACCTTTGATACAGTAACTCCCTCTACCCTCTCTTTACCATGAATTTTAGTTACAGTCTGGCTTAATCTCAAAGGGATATCAAAGTCATCTAAGCATTGAACAATATTTCGAGTTAATCCTCCTGAAAAGGGTAATAGTTCCAATACCGCTTCTACCTCTGCCCCTTCTAAGTGCATCCTTCTAGCCATAATTAAACCGATATCACCAGAACCTAAGATTACAACCTTCCTTCCTGGCATATAGCCTTCCATATTGATATAACGCTGAGCAGTACCTGCACTAAATACTCCAGCTGGTCTACTACCTGGAATACCTATCGCTTCTCTAGTTCTTTCCCTACACCCCATTGCCAATACTATAGCTTCAGCTTTAATCTCCAGCATCCCTTCCTTAGAATTGACAGCATAAACCTTTTTATCAGAGCTAACCTCTAATACCATTGTATTTAGCTTAATCTCAACCTCTCTTTCAGCAACCATCTCCATAAAACGCTGAGCATACTCTGGTCCAGTCAACTCTTCACCAAAAAAATGTAAGCCAAATCCATTATGAATACATTGCTGCAAGATTCCACCCAACTCAAAATCCCTTTCTATAATTAATATATCTCTAACCCCTTGGTCATAAGCCTCTTGAGCTGCAGCCAATCCCGCTGGACCTCCACCTACAATCACCAATTGATAAGACTGTTTATTCATTATCTGCCACCCCTTTCTGCAAAGAATCTTTAACTTTCCCTACTAAAATCTGTGAATTTTCTCTTTCTAATTTAACCTCCGTCTTAGAAACAGCTAGCTCTTCAGATAAGATTTCTACAACTTTTGGTCCACAAAATCCACCTTGGCAACGCCCTGCTCCTGGTCTTACCCTCCGTTTAATAGCATTTACCGTTCTTGCTCCCACTGGCTGCCTAATTGCATCTAAAATCTCCCCTTTAGTAATTGATTCACAACGGCAGATAATCTCACCATAATTTGCATCCTTTTCAATCAGCTTCATCCTCTCTGCTTGACTCATATGTCTAAATTTAGGAATCTCCTGTTCATGAGGGTCAAAGTCCTCCTTCTCTTCTAAACCAGCTAACTCTTCTTTTACGATTCCAACTACCATCTCAGCAATTGCTGGTGATGAAGCCAACCCCGGTGATTGAATCCCAGCTACATTGATAAAGCCTGAGACCTTAGCACTGGCCTCAATTAAGAAATCGCCAGTCTCTTTAATCGCTGGTCTGAGACCTGAAAACTCCTTAATTATACCCTTCCTACTTAAGTTAGGTATAGTCTTTTGAGCACCAGCTATTACCTTATCCAATCCTTTTTGAGTATTTTGAAGATCATCCTTATCCTCTATCTCCTCTGCGGTAGGACCAATCAATAGATTAAGCTCATCAGTAGGTGTTACCACTATACCTTTACTAACCTTAGTAGGTACTGGAAATATAGTATGGCTAACCTTGATATCTAAGCTCTTATCATATAGATAATACTCCCCCTTACGTGGGGTAATCTTAAAGTCATCAATTCCAACCATTCTAGCTATCTTATCTGCATATACACCTGCTGCATTGATTACTAGCTTAGTCTCTATATCACCTTTAGTCGTTTTTACTAGCTTAACTAAGCCTTTATCCTCAATATCTAAAACCTCTGCCTCCAACCAGATCTCTGCTCCATTTCTAACTGCATTATTGGCTTGAGCAACGGTTAGTTCAAAGGGATTAACAATTCCAGCCGTTGGAGCATATAAAGCAGCTACAGCTTTCTTATTTAATTCAGGCTCCATTTCAAATAATCTATCAGAATTAATAATCTCTAAATCAGGTACTCCATTCTCTCTACCATTCTCAAGTAAGGCTTCTAAAGTAGGTAAGTCCTCTTCATCATAAGCCACAACCAAAGCCCCTATCCATTTAATTGGAACTTCTAACTCTTTTTGAACCTTTTTCCTAAACAACTGATTCCCTCTTACATTTAACCTTCCTTTTAACTTATTGGAATCAGCATTGAACCCAGCATGAATTAAAGCAGTATTTGCCTTACTAGTTCCAGTACAGACATCAGCTTCCTTTTCAACCAATAATATATCTAGCTTATACCTTGCTAGCTCACGAGCAATAGCAGTTCCTATTACTCCCCCTCCAATAATCAATATCTCTGTTTTTTTCAAGATAAACCCCTCCATAAAATTTAATATAATTCGTTATGCTGGTTAGATTTTAATATATATATAATTTCTTTTTATGGGTATATTGCGATACTTTTTACTTTGGAAAGTAATTAAACTTTCTTAGGTTGCAGCCCAAGACTACTTCCTATGGGGCGCGCCTAAGGGCGCCTTACTTTTGGCATTGCCCCAAAAGTAAGCAAACCTACAGGTTCATATTTAGAACCCTTCGTGATAAATCCAGTCTAGAAAAGAATTAACCTACGAGTTTTAAAAAACAAAAACTCTTCGTGGCATAACCAGCCCACTCACTACGCAATCAAAACACTAAGTATTATCAATTATTAGACTCTCTAATTAAAACTTTATTGTACTCTAAATCCTATTTCAATTTTTGCTTTGTTCAAACAATAATTCTTTTCGTCTTTAAAAATCTTAACTGTCTCTACGAGTCTAGAAACCCAGACTCTTCGTGTAAACTACTGTTAACTGAAGTAAAAGTGTTGTAATATCTAATTATTGTATTAGTTTACTATCATCAAGAAATTAATATAATAAACCTTTTATCATCCTCACTAAAATTAAAAACCACATTTAAGTTTAGAGGAAAGTAGGCAGACTACCCCCTTGCTACTTAAATGTGGTTTCTCTATTCTCTACCACAAAACTGTATTATGTTATAATATATTATATTTCTCTTCAATTAAAAAATGACCTTTTTAATTGAAAATTTTATTCCTTCTCTTCCCAATCCATTGCTCTTTTAACAGCCTTCTGCCAACCAGCATATAATTCTTCCTTCTTATCCTCATTCATTTCCGGTGTAAATACCCTATCCACTTTCCTCTTAGTCAATACTTCTTCTTTATTCTCCCAATATCCTACTGCCAATCCAGCTAAATAAGCTGCACCTAAGGCAGTTGTTTCAGCAACTACAGGTCTTTCTACATTACTTCCTAATATATCAGCTTGGAATTGCATCAAGAAATTATTAGCTACTGCCCCACCATCAACCTTTAAATCTTTGAGTTCTAAGCCCGAATCTGCTTCCATTGCAGTTAATACATCTCTTGTCTGATAAGCCAATGATTCTAAGGTTGCCCTAATAATATGTTCCTTACTACTACCTCTAGTCAACCCTACAATAGCTCCCCTAGCATACATGTCCCAATAAGGTGCTCCTAGCCCAGCAAAGGCAGGTACCACATAAACACCATCTGTACTATCTACTTTGGTAGCAAAATATTCAGAATCTGGTGCTTCCTCGATTAATTTAACCTCATCTCTTAGCCATTGTACTGCTGCTCCAGCAATAAAGATGCTTCCTTCCAAAGCATAGTTGACTTCCCCATCAAGTCCCCAAGCAATAGTAGTTAATAATCCATTCTCTGAAGGAACTGCCTCTGTTCCAGTATTCATTAGCATAAAGCATCCCGTTCCATAGGTATTCTTGGCCATCCCCTTCTCATAACATCCTTGACCAAAGGTAGCTGCTTGTTGATCACCAGCTATACCAGCAATTGGTACATTCTGACCAAAAAAGTGATAAGCTACAGTCTGACCATATACCTCACTACTTGACTTAACCTCTGGTAATATGGATTTAGGAATATCTAGTATTTCCAATAACTCTTCATCCCATTTCAGATCATAGATATTATAAATCAAGGTTCTAGAAGCATTGGTATAATCAGTTACATGAACCTCACCACCTGTTAACTTCCAAATTAACCAACTATCTATTGTTCCAAACCTTAATTTACCAGCCTCTGCTTTCTCTTTAGCTCCCTCTACATTATCTAAAATCCACTTGACCTTAGTCCCAGAGAAATAAGCATCTACCACTAGACCCGTCTTGCTTCTAATTGTATCTTCTAAACCTTTATCCTTTAATTCATCACAGATAGCAGCGGTTCTTCTATCTTGCCATACAATTGCATTATGAATAGGCTTTCCACTCTCTGCATCCCAGACTACAGTAGTTTCACGCTGATTGGTAATTCCTATACCAGCTATCTGAGTAGGTTTGATATCGGCTTTAGTTAAAGCTTCAGACAATACTGACATTACACTTACCCAGATTTCATGGGGGTCATGCTCTACCCAACCTGGCTTAGGATAAAATTGCTTAAATTCCTTTTGAGCAACACTTACAATCTCACTATCCTTATTAAAGATAATCGCTCTAGAACTTGTAGTTCCTTGGTCAATAGATAAAATATACTCTTTCATCTTTATACCCCCTTAAAATTATAATGCTTCAGAAACCCCTTCTGATTCAATACTTTTATTAAATATTTCAGGTAGATAAGGTCTAATTAGCCTCTTATATATTATAGCACCTAAGATTCCTCCTAATAACGGTCCTATAATTGGTACCCAGAAATAGAAGTTATGTTTAGTAAAAGGAATTGAACCCCAACCTGCTAAGGCAGTAAATAACTTAGGTCCAAAGTCTCTTGCTGGATTGATAGCAAAACCTGTTAATCTTCCTGCTGTACCACCTATAGTTGCTACTAATAAACCAACACTGATCGCTCCACCTAATCCCTTTGGTGCTGTACTATTAAAGACATCCCCCATCGCCATAATCCCTAATAGTAATATAGCAGTTAAAATTAACTCAATCAACATCGCTTTGAAATTACCTATATTATTCATAGCAAAGGTAGAAAAGATACCTACATTGGCTCCTGTCTTTTCAAGAAATTGCTCAGCATAGATAAAATATGCTCCTGCTGCTCCTATAAAAGCACCTATAGTTTGTGCAATACAGTAAGGAAGAACCTTCTTCCAAGGAAAATCTCCAACTGATGCCAAAGCCACTGTTACTGCAGGATTAATATGGGCACCTGAAACCCCACCAGTAATATAAACTGCCATTGCAACTGCTAAGCCCCATAATAAACTCAATTCCCACTGACCAATATCAGCTTGCAATAATACTAGATTGGCTACAGTTGCAGCTCCAAAGAAAAGTAGTATTGCTGTACCAATCACCTCAGCCAAGCACTCACCATACAGATTATTCTTTTCCACAAAAAAACCTCCCTTTATCTGTTTTTAAAATGTAAAAAAATAAAAGTAACGCCTTTTATCTAATATCACCTCACTTTACTATAATCTACTCTTAATTGCAATATTGTCAATTTTCTGATAATTACTGAACTAACTTGGTAGATAGTAATGAAAAGACTATGTTTCAAAGAAGACATAAATAAACCCCTATTCTACTCACATAGGCACACTATACCCATTGGACATAGCTTTCCTAAGAAAGTTGAATAGGGGTTCTCTTCTTCTCTACCCTAATTTTATTCTCATGTATTAATATCATATTAACATTATAACCTCAATATTACAGTTTTGCAAGTAAATATTAATTTAACAATCTTTTAATTTTCTAATTATTTAAAGTCAAAATTCCACAACTCTCTCTGGCTTGTAGAGATAGCCAAAATATCCTCTTTTAATAAACCTTTAACCTGCTCAATTTCTTTTATCAATCCACCTGCAATAATTGGAATATCTAATTCCTGCTTTAATTCACCGATCAATTCTGGAATGACCAATCCTGGCAACACCTCTATAAAGTCTGGTTTAGTAGATTTAACTATATTAATACCTGTCCGTAATGATTCAGAATCCAATAAGAATAATCGCTGAATTGTTATCAGACCTTCCTTTTTAGCTGACTTAATTAAGTGACTTTTAGTAGTTACTATTCCATCAACACCTATCTCTTGCGATAGGTATTTTATAGCTTCTTTATCACTACCTATCCCCTTAATCATATCAATATGTAAAAAGACTAAAGTATCTAACTCAATAGCCTTATTTACTAAGCTGGCTAAATTAGATAATTCTCCCCTTAAGATAAATAAAACATCTATTTTATCAGCAGGAACCTCTTCTAAATCATCTATATCTTTAATTGCAGCAATTATAGGTTGTTTAGTTAAAACATATTCTATATACATAAACTCCTCCTTTAAAGCATTTTATTATATACAATAATTTCAATAGTCCCATAAAAAAACCTCTAATTTAATAAAAAATTTAGCCAATAACTGACTAAATTTTTAATACTTTTATTCGATTAATAATTTGCCTTCTTTCATAATTAATTCTCCATCAATCTCAACTGTTGGCTTTTCAATAATTCCATCTAAGTGGCTGTCAACTGAAACCACTCCTCCCATTCCAGCATTGTCACCAATAGCAATATGAACCGTTCCTAAGACCTTCTCATCCTCCAATATATTCCCTGTTAATTGAGCCTTATCATTGGTTCCAATCCCTAACTCAGCTATATTTCGAGCATCTTTACCATAGGGTTGGATGATTTCTCTTAGCCTTTCAGCTGCCTCTGTACCTTTAATCTCTGTGACATATCCATTCTCTACAACAAGTTCAATCTCTTCAGTATGCACTTTAGCTTCAGCCATTGAACCATCAACTACAAATTTTCCTTCAGATTTTCCTTCTATTGGAGCTATATAGGCTTCACCAGCAGGAAGATTTCCAAACTCTCCTCTCTTATGATAGATACCTGTATCAGGATGACCTGCTCTTCCTTCAATTATCATCTTGATATTGGTTCCATTGGGTGCTGTCACTTTGACCTCTTTACCCTTAGTCAACTTCTTAGCAACCTTTAATCCTCTCTCTTTAATCACCTCATAATCTGCATTCAAAGCCCTCTTCATCATCTCTTCTGTCACATCTGGCATAGTAGTAGCCCTTGCTCCAGCATCACAAGCATCGATTCTGGCTTTAGTATGAGAAAGAGACTTAGAAGTAGGCATAATCACTACATCAGCATATTTCATCGCCTTAGCAATTAATTCAGGCGGCTCTTCTCCATGGTTCTTTCGTGGAATCATTTCTGTTAAGATTGCTTCTGCTCCCAACTCTTTAGCTGCTTCAAAGATAAGCTCACCAATCTTCTTTTTCGGCTCATCTACAATAATTAAGACTTGCTCTCCTTCTTTTACTGCTAAACAATCTTTAACAACTATTCTAGCTGCTTCTTGTAATTTATTCATATCAATCCCCTTTCTAAATACTTCAACTATTTATTATAATTTTAATCAATTTCAGATCTTATTATACTCAGCTACTGATCTAATCAAACACCTCTACAATATAATTAATATATATTTACTATACTTTTATATAAGTAAAACTATTCTATACTTACATCTTTAGCTACAAGATAATATGTATTCTTTCTATCATTATATCTATAAAGAGTTCCTTTTATAGAAAATTTTCTATCACTATACTCATCCTCCTTTAGAATTAAGTCTTTTCTAACTGAAGGTAAATTAGAATAGAATATCTCTATCTCATAATCTCCTTGCTTAATATAAAAAGACTCTCTCTCTACATCTTTTTGGTAGAACTCTCCTGATATCTTTATATCCTTATTTAGATACTTATCTGTAGCAACTAAGATATCAACATATGTTATCTCTTCACTATTTAAATCTACCTCAACTTGCTTAGCACCCTCTATTTTAAGATTCTTAGCTATAAGATAATATGAATTATAGTCATCACTATATCTAAATACACTCCCTTCTACAATAACCTTATTTCCACTGGAGTTAGGCTGGGTTAAGATTAAAGCCTGCATCTTTGCTGAAAGATTATAATAAAAAATCTCTACTTCATTACTACCATTTTTAATAAAGAAGGATTCCCTCTCTGGGTCTTTTATGTAAAATTGTCCTGTCATCTCTACATACTTATTAAGATACTTATCTGGTTCAAGAAGGATTTGATTATAAGTAGCTTTTTGAATATTGTATTCTAACAACTTTCCAGACTTAATACCCCTTAATTTATCATAAGCAGTAGTCCCCTTTATATGATAGTTAAATCGAGCATAATCGACTGCCCTATTGCCAGAATTATCTTCTAAAGTAATATCTGCACCTTCTTCTAGTAATGCCATTATTACCCCTGGATTACTATTATGCTGGGCTGCCCACATTAAAGAACTTCTTCCAAAATAATCTTGATAATTGACTTTAGCCCCTTTATTAATTAGAGTTTTAATTATATCTATATTTCTATTCTGATAGGCTGCAAACATCAATGGGGTACATCCATCATTATCTTTAGCATTTACATCTGCTCCCTTCTCTAATAGGAGATTTATTATATCAAGGCTCTTAATATCCCTTGCAGCTTTCATTAAGGGCGTAATACCTTCGTTATCTTTGGTATTGACTTTACTACCATTAGCAAGCAATACCTTAAAGACATCTGGATTATCATTATTTTGACTTGCCCAATCTAAGGCTGTCTGATTATTAACATCAAGTTCATTGACTTTAGCTCCCTTTGCAATTAGCATTTTAATTATATCTGCATTTTTATTATGGTAAGCAGCATACATTAATGGGGTTTTACCATCATTATCTTTAGCATTTACATCTGCTCCCTTATTGATCTTCTCTTCTATGACCTCTATACTCTCATTATTTAAGATTGAATTTATTAAGTCAGTTCGATTTTGATTATCTCTGACATTAACTTCTCTCTTTTCTCGCTTACTTTCTTCAGTCACATTAACAGTTGAATTACTTGAAGTATTATCTTCTACTAAGGAGTATAAATTAAACATCAATACTAAACATATAAAAGTTACTTTAATCGTCTTATCTATCTGCCTATTCATAAGTCTTCTCCTTCCAAATCTCTATAATACTTTTAAAATTCACAAATTATGTATTTTCAATTTGTTAAAATCACAAATTTGACCCTTGACTTACCTCTTCTTTTAATTTTAATAATTCTTCATTTAAAGTATGGCTATCTTCTAATTCTTCAAACTTATCTTCTAAATAATCTTTTTCAATATCGTTATAAAATTCATTACTAGCCGCAGTTCTAACCTTCAACTCTCTTATTCTCTCTTCTATTATTTTTAAATTTTCATCATTTATCCCTTCTATATCAGCTAAGGTCGTATTAATCTCTTCGGTAATATGTGCATTCTCTTTTTCTGCAATAAGTTCATCTCTCATACTTTCAGCTTCTTCTATTTCTCTGCTTAATTCATCTAATTTTGATAAATGAGAATCAAGACTAGCCTTTCTATGCTCTACCTGTTCCCTATATTCATGATAGAGCTTCTCAAATCTCTTCTTATGCCTTAGAACCTCTCGTGCCTCTGCTTCATTATTATCTTCCAAAGCAGTTCTGGCTCTTTTTTGACAGTAATTCATCCTTTTCCTAGTTTCTTGCTCTTTACCCTTAGCTTCTTCTAGCAATTCAACAGAGGTTCTAACTGTACTCTGAATTTTATTGTACATCTCTTTCATGTACTTAATATCCTCTTCTATATCAACTAGAATATCTTCTATTTCATCATCAATCTTTAAATCACTATTAGCTTCTGAACTCTTTAAGAAGAAATCGATAGGAAAGATAAAATAAACAATAAATACTATTAATAATGCTAAAAATAATTGGAATGATTCTAATGCACCTATAACCATTAATAGAAAGAATATTGCAGCTATTATTCTGATAAATAATATAAACTTTTCTTGTCCATCCAATTCTCCATTTGCCTTACTATCTATTTTTTTCAATCTCTCTCTAGGAACAATTACATAGCCTATAATAACAAATACTGTACCAACTATCACATCACCCCTACCACCTTGCCATAAGCCAATAGCTAAAAGAACAATAAATAAAGCTACTATCAATCTTATTATTTCAATAAACTTCCTTAACACAAATAATCACTCCTTAAAACGAAGATATAAAATTAAATAACTATATTCTCTATTCTTTATTTATCAATCAGATATTAACTATTTTATTCTCAATAATCTATAAATTTCCTTTTAAAATTTAAATTTATTAATCTATATCCCCAAATATAAACAAGCAAGTACCTTAAGGTACTTGCTTGTTTATATTTATTATTTAATTTTATTGCAATACCATCAAAAAATAAAAAAATTCTGAGTTTTACTCAGAAAATAAAAGTGGTACCGAGGGTCGGACTCGAACCGACACGGGAGTTAAATCCCACCGGATTTTAAGTCCGGTGCGTCTGCCTATTCCGCCACCTCGGCAAACTGCTAATTTACAATTGTTTTTTTATGGAGGCGGCACCCAGATTTGAACTGGGGAATAAAGGATTTGCAGTCCTCTGCCTTACCACTTGGCTATGCCGCCCTAAAGTTCAGTTGACAGTGTATAGATTTAGTTCTTAAATCTTTTGATCTTAACTGTTCACTGCTAACTGCATTTGATGGTACCCCTCCGTGTTTTATAGTTCAAAAACACTTCGTGATAATCTTAATTTTAGTGGTACCCCCAAGGGGATTCGAACCCCTGTCGCTGGGATGAAAACCCAGTATCCTAGGCCACTAGACGATGGGGGCCTATTGAAAAGCAGTGAATAGTTAATAGTGAGCAGTTAAAAGATTTTAAGAACTTAAATCTCTTGAACTAAACTCCTTACTTATCACTCTTCACTCCTTACTGTTTTTAAAATAATGGTGAGCCATGGAGGATTTGAACCTCCGACACCCTGATTAAAAGTCAGGTGCTCTACCGACTGAGCTAATGGCCCATATGTTAGTTACTAAGTACCCCAACATTTATAAATATTATAATAATTATCCCTAAATGTCAAGAAAAAATCTTAAAAAAGTTAATTAGCTAATATTCCCTTTCTTTGCAGCACTTCTAAATAATAATATATTCATAGATAATTGTCAAGAGATTTAATGCTTTTTCTGCTAATTTAATAAAGGGATAAATAACTTGCTATTTTCAGCAAATTATTTATCCTAAATTAAAAATTACTATTTCCTAAGCTGATTATCTTCTGTTAACCAACTATTAACAGTCTCTAAGTTATTATCTACAAATTCTTTAGCTGCCTTCTTAGGTTCCATTCCATTTTGTATCTTTAACATGACAGAAGATAGCTGCTCTGTTGTAATTCTGTATTTTTCTAAAAACTTAGCTAACTCTGGTAAATCTTCTCTAATCCCAGGTCGTCCTATACTCTTAATATACTCTCCACTACCCATTGCTAATTCAGGGTCCTTTAAAAACTTAAGATCCCATTTTGCCCATTTCCAATGGGGTTTCCAGCCAGCAACTGCTATCCATTCTTTATTCTTGATTGCTCTAGCCAATTCAGCAGTCATAGCTGGTCCACTACTATCAATCACCTGCCAATCTTCTAAGCCATAGGTAGGCACAACCTTATCCTTAATAATAATCATCTCAGCTGCTCCTGGATCTATTCCTACTATCCTCTGCTCAAACTTGTTGGCATAGTCTTTTAACTCTGCCAAACTATCTATTTTGACATATTCAGGTACTACAATTCCAATTTGAGCTGATAAATAGTTATTATTTAATTCAACAAGCTGGTCACCAAACTTATCCCAATAATTCTTAGCTGTATCTGGTAACCAGGCACATACAAAGGCATCTATATTACCTCTAGCAGTACCTTGGTACATCGCCCCTGCTTGTAATACTGGAGTCTCTACTTCATAGCCTATTCTCTCTAAAACCTCTTGAACAATATGGGTAGAAGCTTCTGCTGAAGCCCACTGTACATAGGCAATCTTAACTTTACCTTTGCTCTTATCTACATTACTTTGAGTTTCTTGGCTACTTTGTGGTGCTTCAAGCAGACCACACCCTGTTAAAGATAATACTACTAAAATTAAGACTGATACAAAAATATAATTTTTCTTAATTCTAAAGATAATAAACTCCCCCTATATATTATTATATTTACTTATTCCCTTATGAGCTAACTCTATCTGAACTCTGACTGATACCACTAGTAACTCTATCTAAGATGATTGCTAGAATTACTACAGCTAAACCAGCCTCAAAACCAACTCCTATCTCCATTCTTTGAATCCCATTAAGCACTTGTGCCCCTAAACCACTGGCTCCAATCATTGAAGCTATAACTACCATCGATAGAGATAACATAATTGATTGGTTAATTCCAGTCATAATAGCTGGTAATGCCAAGGGTAATTTAATCTTTAAAAGCATCTGCCATGGGTTTGAACCAAAGGAATGACCAACCTCTTCTAATTCACTTGGTACTTGACTTAATCCTAATTTGGTCAATCTAATTGCAGGTGGCATAGAAAAGATAACTGTTGCCATTATTCCCGGTACATTACCGATTCCAAAGAACATAACAGCTGGAATCAAGTAGACAAAAGGTGGCATAGTCTGCATAAAATCTAAGACTGGTGTAAGTAATTTATCCAAGAAATCATTATTACTCATTAAAATCCCCATAGGAATACCTAACAATAAGGAAATTACTGTAGCCACAAAAACCAACACAAAGGTCTGAATAGTAGGTGTCCATAATCCCATACTAAATATCAATAATAGACCTACTAAAGTAAAGGTTGCTACCTTCTTATCTGCCAATAACCAAGCTATACCTACAAATAATAATATGATCACTAATGGTGGCAAAGCCAAGAACATTTCCTCTGTTTGAGCCATAAAATTGCCAACTACCTGTGAGACCATTTCAAAAAAACTACCAAAATAAACTAATAATAAATCAATAAACTTCTCTACAATAGAACCAATTCTTATATCCATTTATATAATCTCCTCTCCAGCTAAGTTAGCCAGTACAGTACTTTTAACTATAATACCTAATAATCTATCATTATCATCAACTACTGGTAATGGAATATCCAAATCAGCTATATCAGCAAATAATTCATCTATACTCTCTTTAGGATTGGCAGTCTTTGTTTTGTTGATCAAATTAGCTAAGTTATCCTCACCGTTATTGACTGCCTCTAAAGCATCTTCTCCTCTGATAACACCTTTAAACTTGCGATGTTCTCCTACTACAAAGATACTTGAAATTCCCTCTTCCTTCATCTTATGCATAGCAGTTTTTGGTCCATTATTTTCATAAAGTAGAGCTAGAGGTTTAACCATAATATCTTTAGCAGTCAATACCTTTGAACGATTTACATCCTGTACAAACTCTCTGATATAATCATTCTCAGCATTATTTAATATCTCTTCTGGAGTACCAATTTGAATAATATCACCATCCTTCATAATAGCGATCCGATCCCCTAATTTTAAAGCTTCGTCTAAATCATGAGTTATAAATATTATAGTCTTGTCCAACTCCTCATACAACTCTAATAATCTATCTTGCATATCCCTTTTGATTAATGGGTCTAAAGCACTAAAAGGCTCATCCATTAATAAAATATCAGGGTCAATTGCTAAGGCACGTGCCAATCCTACTCTCTGCTGCATTCCACCACTTAACTGATCTGGGTATTGGTCTTCCCAACCTGCTAATCCTACAAGCTCTAAAGCATCTTTAGCTATTTCTACTCTCTTACCTTTAGGAACATCTTGAATTTCCAGCCCAAATTCCGTATTCTCTAATATAGTTCTATTTGGCAAAAGTCCAAAGTTTTGAAATACCATTCCAAACTTATCCCTTCTAACTTCTCTTAACTCCTCTTTACTCAAATCAGTTAAACTAACACCATCTAGTCTAACCTCTCCTGCTGTTGGCTCAACCAATCTATTAAGGCACCTCAATAAAGTTGATTTTCCACTGCCTGACAATCCCATGATTACAAAGATTTCTTTGGAATTGATCTCAAAGTTTGCGTTATTGACCCCTACTGTTAAACCCGTCTCTTTAAATACCTCTTCTTTTGAATAACCCTTTTCTAATAATCTAATCGCTTCCTGTGGTCTTCTACCAAAGACCTTATAAAGGTTATTTACTTCAATCTTATCCACTTATTCAGCCTCCTATAATATTTAATTTATTGATAAACCTTTAACATATATAAGCACTTTTAAAGGCAATATATAACTAAATATCTTATCTCAAAATTAAGTAACTTATCAAATATATGTAGCTATAACTCTTTTTCGAGCTTATATATTACAAAAAGATACTTACAACAAAAAATCTTTGGAATATTCCAAAGATTTAAATATATATATTTAAAATTACTTAATGATAGTACTTATTAATATTGTTACCACTCATACATATTATAATATATACCTTGCTTTGTCAAATTGACCAAAATCAAATTAAAATCTATTAAAAAATTAGAGAACTATCTGCTTATTAATTCCAAAAATATAATTTAACTAAAATTAAATCTGACTTAGGAATAAAACCTATATCATATAAATGATACTCCTTTAACTTAGGATTTATCTCTTTAGCTTTTTTGATAAAAGAACGTAACTCTTCAATCAGATGTAATGAATCTGTATCTTCTGAATTATCTAAATCTATGTACCGGTTGATAGTCAATAAATTCTTATTCATAATTATTCCTCCTTAACCCATCTATATATTATAATATGCAAGTAACATTGATTGTGTGAAAATTTATTTACATATTAATCTTAACATCTTCTTCTTTTAATATTCTAAAACTCGCTGATATCTTCCCTGAAATATGGTATAATAAACTAATATATTATAAAAATGGAGGTATTTTATGGGATTCTTAGATGGATTGATGGGTAATGCTACCGAGATGAATGTTAAAGAGATAGAACAGGAGCTATCTGGTGTATTACTTAATGGAGAACGTGTGAGCAAAGGCTATAAGGTATTGAGAGATTTTTTTGTATTTACTGATAAAAGACTTATTATCGTAGATAAACAAGGAATTACAGGAAAAAAGGTTGAATATCATTCAATTCCTTATTCAAGTATCAGACATTTTAGTGTTGAAACTGCTGGTAGTTTTGATGCAGACTCAGAATTAAAGCTATGGGTTGCAGGTGCGAGTATGCCAATCCAAAAGCAATTTGGAAAGAGTAATAATATTCTTGAAGTTCAAAAGACTCTAGCTGAGTATATATTATAGTAATAGAACAAAATGGGCTACGCCCCTACAGATTTAAAAACCAAAACCTTTCGTACAAAAGCAGTTAGTTAAACCACTATTCTAATAACTATTAGACACAAGTTTTAAACTACAGTCAACATCATTAGAAAAGTTCATAAAATAAGAACTTTTTAGACGCAGACTAAAATCTGATCAAAACCTGACTTTAAATTATTTAAATCTTCAGTCAGCTCTTAGTCAGAACTTAGTCTGTGTCAAAATCACCCTTAATTTTTTAATCTTTATTACAGAATACTGGCAAATAGATTAAGTAAAATCTAAAAGTAAAGTAATCCTCTTCATTTATATTTAAAAGAGATAACTCATACTTATTGATGTTATAAGCTGTGGCATCTGACTTACTGGTCCAAATAAACTATCTTCCTTACCCAAAAAAATAGAAGTACTAATATCAAGATTAATATTTCCAGGTAAAATATTTTGATAACTAGGATTTAGCATTAAACTACTATCATCTAAACTCACTATTGTAGTTAAGGAGATAGAGGAAAAATCATCAATTGGATAACTTATGCTACCAGTCAAAAGACTAAGTCTATTATCTCTATTGTCTACATTCAAATACGACATCTGCTCTAGTCTCAGGCTATTAAAATCAACCCCTAGGTATTCTACTTGCATATTAATCTTAGTATAATAATTTAAATTATAACTATAATCTGCACCTAAGAGATAGCTATTACTATTCTCTATCCTATCATCAAAATAATGACCAAAAGAACTATATACTCCTAAATTACCAATATCCCCCTTAAGAGTAAGGCCTAATCTCTGTTTAGGAATTACTGATGTAACCTGAAAATTCTCCCCTACTTGATTACTCATTTCAGCCTCCTGAACATAATTTAAAGTTAAATCATAATCCTTTACTCCCATTCTACCTCTAACTCCCCATTTCATCTCTTCGGATTTATCTGAAAATCCACTAGGAAAAGAGGTAATAATAGATAGGCTAGAATTCCAGTTAATTGGTATATAGGTTTCTAAAGCATCTGTATATTTGTTATTATTCTCCTCATCTAAAGCAACTGCTCCAAGGGTATAATCAACAGGATTGAGTAAAGACCCAAAGGACCAGGACACTGGTTGTCTCCCCAAGGTTAAATGGAAATTATCGAACTTATGTTTAATGTAGAGCTTTTTTGTAAAATAAGAGGCATTATCACCTGCTAACAGATCCTGTAATAGATTATTAATCTTAAATTCATAGCGTATCTCATTATTGCCTATTTGAGGAAGAAATAACTCTAGATTTAAACTTTCCAAAATCTCATTGTCAAAACTTCCATCCTCTTGCAATACACCTGCTAATAGAATTTCAAACTCTCCTCCAGTCTCTACTGCTAACGCTTGGTTATAAAAAGTAATTGTCAACAAAAAGATCATTATCACTACTGACACTTTACTCAATTATATCAACCCCTTATTTATCTAGTATGTTGGTTGAATTTTCCAAAAACCGATTATCAATTATTGCATGTTTTGTAGAGTAAAAGTTCCAGCAGGTATTTTAGGATTAAACTTTATTGACTTGATAACAAACTCAGTTCTAGTCTTTTTTCTCAGCTTATTCTCCATTACTGATTCAACTGGATACCATCGACCATCAATCTGCTCTACACGTTTTACATTCATCACCTTCAATAATCGTTCACTCTTGGCATATAACTCTTCTTTAAGACCAATAAACCTTTCTTTGTCAATCCAAGATTTACGTCGATAATAAGAGACTTCTTTACCATCTAAAGCAACACCTTCTAAAACATAACATTGACGACCATTCAGCTCTTCTTCACCGATAATCGCAAAGTCATAAAGATCTGTTAATTTATCAGACTCCATCATATCCTGATAGGAAAAATCACTTCCCATCATTCCCTGATTAAGCATATGACCAGAAATCTTAACTATATCTTCTGCTTCAGGAAAGAACATCCAGAGGTCATCATCTCTTTTTAGAAACTTAGTTCCTCGATCCCGAGCATTAGTAAATATGGTCAAACTATTATCTTCTTCTATAAAAGTGAGCATATTTTTGCTCATCTTTCGTCTGCCATTTATAATAACCATCTCAGCTTCTACTTTAGCAACCTTAATATATTCATTCTCATCCCTTCTATTAATTATCTCTTCAGCAGTCATAGCACTAACCATAGTGGTAATAGCAGCTATTAAAGCTATAAAACAAATAAATACTACTATTAATCTTTTCATCTATAATCATCCCCTTTCTTTTTCTACCCTTCACCCATAGCTTCAGTAGGTGAAAGTTTTGCTGCTCTTCGTGCTGGAATAATACAAGCAATAGTTACAATAATAACCCCTAACCCAAAAGCAAATATCGTATTAGTTATTGAAGAAACTGGATAAATAATTGAATTAACCATATGTTCTGAACTAAATCCTGCTACTGCTGAACTGAGATCTATCCCTGTTTGAGCTAGGTAATTATTTAAGATAAAACCTAGCATAGCTCCAAAGAAACTACCAACAATCCCCATAATGCTACCTTCAATAACAAAGAGCTGTAAGATATTCTTACTCTCTAGTCCTAGTGCAGACATCATCCCAATCTCTTTTGTTCGTTCTTTAACTATCATAATCATAGTATTAATAACCACGATACTAGCCAACAGTACTAGAAAGATATAAACCTGATTATAGACTAATTTAGCCATCTCCATATATGGAAGAAGATCACTGGTCTCTTTGTATCCCAAAGCAAGATACCTCTTATCTATTCCTTTCGATGACAGCAACCCTTTCACCTTGGGTAAAACTTGATCTACTAAGTTCCTATCAGCTGTTACCAACAGTAGTTCAGTAGTCTGACCTTCCATATATAAGATTCTCTGAGCCTGATCAAGGGGAAGATAGAAAACTACCTCATCAAGCATCTTTAGACCACTTTCTAAACGACCAACTATTTTGAAGGTAACACCTTTTAAAGAATTAAAGGCTGTATTAGATAATATAGTTACAGTATCACCAACCTGACGGTTTAATTGATCTAACAGGGTCGTACCCATCACCACTTCCAGTTGACCTGGCTGAACCATCCTCCCCTCTACTAATTTATCCTCAATATCGGTAAAGGCAATCTCTTGATCTGGATTAACCCCCCAACCGATCATAGTTACCAATTCATTTTCAGTACTGACCATAGCCCCAAACTTTAGTCTAGGAATTACCATCTCTACATTATCTATAGCTTTCAAATTGGCTATCATTCCATCTAGTCCCTGTTGCCCAAATCCATCTACTGGATAATTAAGAGGGAGTAAACGTTCCTGCTGCTGATAGTTCTGATCAATTATTTTAATATGACCAGAACTATATTGAATATGATCAGCAAAAATAGAGTCTATCATCCCTACTATATATCCTCTAGCAAAAACAACTATCATAACTGCAAAAGCAATAGCAATAATTGAAATAAATGTTCTTAATTTATATCTAAAGAGATTTTTAAAAGCTAATTTAGTAAGAAACCCCATTTTCTATACCCCCTAACGATGGTAGATTGCCTTAACTGGATCTTTGCTAGCCGCCCAGTAAGCTGGTAAAATACTAGATAATAAAGACACAATAACCCCAAAGCTAAAGACAAATATAAAAGCCTTTAAATTCCAAGTCCCATACATCTTTCCAATCACTGGTATTCCAAAGGAAGAGATATCTACATTATTACCTACTATAACACTCCAATCTATACCATAGTTTGCAAACACCCAAACACCAATAGCTCCCAACATTAGTCCCATAATACCTCCCAAAATACCGATACCAGTCGACTCCAGAACAAAGATATAGATGATCTCTTTTTCCTGTAAACCCATAGCCTTCATCATCCCGATCTCTTCCATCCTTTCTAGGGTAGCAAGGATAACTGTATTGATGATAGCAATAGCTGCAATTATCAAGATAATAGACATTATTAGCTGATTACCCATCTGTTTGGCACCAGCAACAGATATAGCCTCTAGCTCCTCCCAAGCATAGATACTTAAATCATCATCTATTCTTTTTAACTTACTTTCAAGCTCATCAGCAATCACCATTGCCTGATCCTTATCCTCTAATTTAACTATAATCTTACTCACTTGCTTGTCAACATTAAGGGCCTGTTGGGCTATCTTAAGAGGAAGATAAACAATATTACTATTCACATTAGGATTACTGGTATGAAAGAGTCCAGATACTTCAGCCTCAATTGTATTAAAGGTTTCATTTTTATCTCTGACTAAAAGTGTAATATAATCACCTATCTCTAATTTAAGAAGATCAGCCAACCTCTTTCCCATAACTACCTTATTTTCCTCCGAAGAAAAGATTGAACCTTCTATAAATTGATCTTCAAAAGCAAAGACCTCTTTGAACCTTTCAGGAATAATCCCTTTCCCAATCACAGGTAATTCATTAATACCATTATTGAGTCTAGCGTGAAAGTTAAGTTCAGGTGAACTACTCTTATATCCTCTAATACTCTCCAATAATGACATTTTTGGCTGATCGACAAACAAGAGATTTTCTAGAGATAAACCATCTTTATCTTCCCAATAATCATCTCTTACCAGTTGGAGATGACCAGCTTGGTAATCTATAATATTTTTATAAGAGATCTCAGTCATCCCACCAATCATAGAATCCATAATAATATAGAAAAAAATCGCAAAAGCAATAATAATTGCAGTGATAAGAGTACGATTACGATGACGCATTAAATTCTTAAAAGCCAGTTTAGTCAGAAACACTGTCCCTCCCCCCCCTCTTATCTTCAAAGATTAAACCATCACGAATTTCTAACATACGATGAGCATAATCCATTACCTGAGGATCATGGGTAGAGAAGATAAAGGTAGTACCTAACTCTTTATTCATTTTTACCATAACTTCTAAAACCTCTTCACTGGTTTTGGAGTCTAAATTAGCAGTAGGTTCATCTGCTAATACTAGTTTAGGTTCTTTAACAAGAGCTCTAGCTATTGCCACACGTTGTTTCTGACCACCAGATAATTCATTAGGTCTTCTATTCTCTAGACCATCCAAGCCAACATCAGCCAATATTCTCATCACTCTATCTTTTAATTCTTTTTTACTATATTTATTGACTAACCTAATTGCAAACTCTACATTCTCATAAGCAGTTAAAACTGGAATTAAATTATAGCTTTGAAAAACAAATCCGATATTATACCTTCTAAGTATAGCAAGTTCCTTTTTACTTAGTTCTTCTAGCTTTTGACCATTGAAATTAATAATACCACTAGTTGCTTTATCTAGACAACCAATCATATTCAACATAGTAGTCTTACCAGAACCAGAAGGCCCAAAAAGAGTGGTAAATTCCCCCTTTTCTACTGTTAAATCAATTCCTTTTAAAGCTGCTACCTCAATCTTTCCTTGTTGATAAACCTTCTTAACATTTCTTAATTCCAATAAAGCCATTTTCATGACCTCCTTTTTTATCAATCCCTCTTTTTAATACCATTTTCAATAAAATAAAGCATCTTATCAATTACCTCCATCATGCCCTTCTCATCATCTAGATCGATCTTTCCATCTTTATATATGATATCTATTAAAGAATAATTTAAATTGTTTAATAATCTAGAAACTAAGACTGTATCAATTGTTCGCTCTAACTCACCTTTTGCTATTCCCTCTGCAAGTAATTGTTGAAAAAAATCTGAACTCTTATCTTGATGTTCTCCCCAAATTTCACTTTGAAGGTCTTTATTATTTAATAACTTATTTCCAATATCAACTAAACGGGGATTCTCTTTAGCAAACCTGAACCCACTTAGATAAATTTCTCGTAACATCTCAAAGAAAGTATAATTATCTTTATTTTCTATTATATCATGATTTATATATTCTAATTTTTTGTTAACAATTAATTCCATAATATACTTAAAGATATCTTTCTTATCTTTAAAATATTGGTAAAAACTCCCTTTAGCTATACCAGCATTATCAGCTATAGCTGTAATTCTTGCTTGATGATATGGGCGTTGAGCAAATTCTTCTATAGCAGCATCTACTACTCTTTCTCTTTTCTCATTTGGCAAATTGAAAAAGGTTTCTTTTGGCATAAATAACTCTCCTTTTTTATCTAAACTTCTTAAAAATACTTGTTTATGAACATGACTTCATATTCATATGAATCTTTAGTCATATTATAATATGGGCTTAAAATAAAGTCAATAATAGAATTCAAAGCTATCCCTTAGTAAAATAGATCTATCCTGCTACTATGACCTTTTAATTACTAATATTACACTTTTTGTCATTTTGAATTAAAGAGACTAAAAGACTCGTAGATAGTTGATAGCAGATAATACAAATAAAATCAAAAACATTATACTCTTGACTTTAAAGGTTTTTAATATTTGATTTATCTACTTACTAATTCTAATCATATCAATAATTTGAATCTTATATCTTCCAATCTTATATCAAGTTTAGCCTATTAAATCTAAACTAACTATTTAAAGATTCAACTAATGCAATAAAATAATTATATATTTATCTTATTTTAATTGTATTATTTATCACATAAGCCTGATATTTTTCATAATCACTCTCTTTACACTCTAAAGTTAACTTATTACCACCTTCTTCATAACTAGTTCTAAACACATTAGCATTTTCAAAAAAATAAGAAACTATCTCTCCTTGATCATAAGGGATTATCATTTCACATTGAATATAATCTTTAAAGACATGATTACTAATTAATTGGATCAACTCATTTATTCCTATTCTTTCTTTAGCAGATAAATAAACTCTATCTTTTACTAGATGAGGAATTACAGTATCTGTTAAATCACCTTTATTAAAAGCATAAATAATAGGAATATTTTCAACCCCAATCTCCTTTAATGTTTTATTTGTAACATCAATTGATTTTTGATATTGAGAATCTGAATAGTCAACAACATGAATTATTAAATCAGCTTCTGCAACCTCTTCTAATGTAGATCTAAATGCTTTAACAAGATGATGAGGCAATCTATTTACAAATCCAACAGTATCTGTAAGCAAAAATAATTTATTATCAGGTAAATTTATCTTTCTAACCGAGGTTTCTAATGTTGCAAATAACATATCCTTCTCAAAAACCTGTTTGTCTAAAGATTCGTTAAAGATCTCAACCATTGCATTCATCAAAGTAGACTTTCCAGCATTGGTATAGCCAACTAAGGAGACAATAGGAATTCCACTTTTCTTACGTCTTTTCCGTTGTATCTTCCGTTGTGAAATTAATGCTTCTAATTCCTTCTGCAAAGCTGTTATCTTATCCTCAATCCTTCTTCGGCTAAGTTCTAAATTTGTCTCTCCTGCACCTCTATTTATTAAACCTGCTCCTCCACCCTGCCGATCATATTTTTTTTGCCCAACTAACCTAGGAAGCATATACTCAAGTCTAGCTACCTCCACTTGTAATTTTGCTTCTCTTGTCTTTGCACGCCGAGCGAAGATATCTAAGATCAACATAGTTCTATCCACTACTCTTACATCAAGTCTATCTTCAAGTACACGAATTTGAGAAGGAGATAATTCATCATTAGCTATTACTAGCTCAGCAGCTGTAAGATCTAGTAATTCCTCAAGTTCTCGAATCTTACCTGTGCCAATATAATGGGAGTTATTCATATAATCTAGGTTTTGGGTTAGCTCTCCAGCTACTTCTATATTACATGCAATTGCTAAGCCTTTTAATTCTTCCATTAAATATTCAAAATCATCTTCTTGATTTTTAAGATTTACACCTATTACTATCGCTTTTGTTTTTTTAGCCATTTTAAATCTCCTTTCATTTTTATATAAATTTGTCTGCCTACAGTGGATTCTTCAACATTGAACATCATATAACAATATTAATATTCTAATCTACTATATTATTGGAAGCCTTATCACTTGAGTAAAAATTAAAAAGAGATACTTATTCTCGATAAATAATTTTTTCCAAAATGCAAAAAAGTTGCAAATGAACATATTGTTCACCTACAACCCTTAAAATAAATATATTCCTATTTTTAAATAGATACAAAAATACCGTAATCTAATATAGAATACAGTTTTGAGTTATATACTATTAATTAAAGGGGTTTGTATAAATGTTCATCAAGAATCCGCAAATAAAGCATAACAAAATAGACCTAGTTTTTCTGATTCTTCAGCCTAGGTTTATGCCTTATATTATATTTAGTTTATTGTAATTATCCAATAAATTTGCGAAGCCTCATGAAATAAATATACATTTACAACCCTCACTTTCAAAATTATATATTAATATTAACATACATCTTTGAAGAATTCAAGTAGAATGAATACTACCAGGTCATATCCACCCACTTAATAAAAAAGAACTACTAGAATAAATCTAGTAGCCTTCTACTGTAAACTTTTTATATAATTTATTAACAGCTTTCTTCTCAATTCTAGAGACATAAGAGCGAGATATATTGAGTCTATTGGCAATCTCTCTTTGGGTCTTCTCTTGCCCATCCTGAAGCCCATATCTCAATTCTAATACCTTTCTTTCTCTACTATCTAATTCTTTGAGCTTCTCATATAAAGTCTCTTCTTTCATTGCCAATTCGACCTTTTCGCTAACCACATCTACTGCTGTTCCTAAGATATCAATTAATTTAATCTCATTACCTTCCTTATCAGAACCAATCGGTTCATGCATCAACTTCTCATTATTTAACTTCTTAGTCTTTCTTAAATGCATCAAAATCTCGTTTTTAATACATCTGGCTGAATAGGTTGCTAATCTAGTATTCTTATTGGGATTGAAGCTATCAATTGCCTTAATTAGTCCAATAGTCCCAATTGAGATCAAGTCTTCATTATCTTCTTTAGTATTAACTAGTGTAGTATTGTTACAATATATATTGTGTTAGTTATGCCTTGGATTGATGTCCCATACAAAAATAAAAATTGCTGTTAGAGACTAGTCTCTAACAGCAATTTTTATTTATATTCTATATCTAAAATAATACTAGAGTAAATGATCATAAATTTAAAAACTTCTTTATTCCTAAATACTCCCATAACTCACCTTCAATCTCCATAAAATATCATTTCGTCTCTATAATAGCATCAGTCAAAATAAACTCTTCAGGACTTAATGCTTCAACCCTACTATTTTTAAAATCCTTTAAATTCCTCGTAACTATATAATCAACCTTATTCTCTAAAGCACTTACTTCTATTACCGCATCCTCATAATCTTTGATTTTAGAATCCAAAGCACTTTTCAAAGTCTCACCTGTTGCAGGTAATACCTCAAAAATATCTAAAATCTCGCGAAGAAAATATTTAACCCTCTTCGTTTGAAAATGTCTTTGTAATAAATAAGCTAAAGTAGTTATTTCATGTGAGCAAACATAACCTTTAAACTTTCCTCTAACACAACTATCAATCGCTTTCTCCGCTGCTTTAAAACCATTCCTTTCAAGAGCTAAATCCATAATTACATTAATATCAATTATCACTCTTTTCATGAAACATTCTCCTCATTTCTTTCTTATCCTCTGGAAAATCTTTATCTTCAAAAAAACCACTAAGCTTTTTTACCCTTGAACTAACTTCATATTCTTTATCTTGAACATTCTTTAAATCCATCAAATGTTTCTCTACTATACTAGAAATAGACTGATTTGTTTCTTTAGAAAATTGATGAGCAAACTCAATTACATCTTTTTCAATACTTAATGTCAATTTATCTTTCATAGCATCTCCTCCTTACGTATACTATTATATCATTATACGTTTTAAACTTCAATTGTGTTATGTCAGTTTATAGATTTGTGAATCTAAAATGAAATTTATCCAAAATAATTTCTAGCCCCTGCACGTTGTTTTATTTTTTCAGGATTACTATTAGCATAATTAGAGAATCTTATCAATTCATTTGATAATTCTTCAGAAGAAGAATATTTAGGACCATATTTATCTTCAACATATTTAGCAAGTAAAGCACTAGTCCATACATTTTGGATATAACCAAAATCATTAGGTTTTTTATTTACAACTATATATTTAATATCTTCAACAATTTCTACTGTTAATTCACTTGGTATATTACCACCACGTTGGTCAATTATATTTAAAGGACTATCATTCCATTGATTGATATATCTTGTTATAGTAGACCGAGATTTTCCTAAAGTATTCATAATAACTGTAGTATCGACACCATTGTAACGCATAATAACTGCCATTAATACGGAATTAGTATATTCGCTAGTAGTTTCAGAGGCTAATTGTTGTAATTCTTCAATAGTATATCTGTGTAATGTTTTAACTTCAATGAATTTTCTGCCCATTTATAATAGCTCCTTTATATATAAGTTAGCTTAATTATAAATCTTTTTGGGCAAGATTAATACTGGAAAATTTCAGTCTAAAATCACGAGCCTATATTTATGCCTCTTGTCTAAAGTAAAATCTATCCACTCTTCAGTATCTCGATAATTCTGATCAAATTTATTTAATGCTTTTATGATATCTTCTCTGCTCATATCAGGTATAGCCATTTTACATCCTCCAGTTCTTTCATTAAAGTAATCTTCTATCCTTTTATCTATATACTCTTGTAATTCAAATATATTATCCAGTGTTAGTTGACTCCATAGATCTTGATCCATTTTTACTAAATCGTTATCTTCCATTAAATAATCTATCTTATCTAAAGGCATCCTTCTAACATAATTCTTCAATTTATTAAAACTTGTATTCTCAATATTCTTTATTTCTAAAGCGGTATTATCTTCTTCTACATCTAAGCCTCTTATTTTTCTATCTAAATAGAAGCCTTGAAAATATTTAATAAGCTCATTAATTTTAACTATTCCTTCCTTTGCTAAATCAAAAAAGCCTTATAAACAATAAATTTATAAGACTTTTGATAATTATTTAAATCAAATTTAATAGACTCTACTATTTTCACTAAAAAGTTCACCTCTTCTAAGATTATATAAATACACCATAATTTTCTATACCATAATATTACTACATAAAAGCATTAATTTCCTTTAAATAAAAAAACCTCCCAAGGATTAATCCCCTAGGAGGTTTCTCATTTTTAGCCATTTATATTTTTTCTTTTACAATATTCATTATTTCTTTTTCACCTGAAAATTAACACCATATTTAATTTTATACTCGTCTTCATCAAGCTTCAACCTCACCCCCTCTTCCTTCTGCACCTTAGCCTTGAACCTATTCTCAATTTTCTTCTTATTCTCATTACCAATCTCATAACCAGCCTCCTCCAACTCACTCAACACCTTATCCAAGAGATCATTAATGCTATTCAACGAATCATTCTCAGGAACCTCCAATAAAATACCATCAATCACATTATCAACCTCAGCCAAAATAAAAGCTCCCGTCCTAAAATAAGGCTCCAAGCCTAGCTTCCATTTTCTCACTAGACTCAACCCTCTTAGCCCAGATTGGAAGACAATCTTTATCACATGTTAACTTAACTTCATATCCTAAATGTTTCAACAAAAATCCAATCAATTTAGATAGTTTCAAGTTAATATCCTTTTCACAAGAAAACTTACCCATAGCACCAGAATCTTTGCCTTCATGCCCTGGATCTATGATAATTTTCATTTGACCACTTCTTTTAAATGCAGAGGATAAGGGATAGAGTATAAAGGATAGTTAAAAATAAAAGATCAAAATCTTTAAAGATCTTGATCTTCACTATCCTATGTCCTCTGTATTCTATCCTCTATCCCTTAATATTCTCTTCTTTATCATCTAAAGATAAAACATATAACCCATCAACCATAATTTTAAAGATAAACCTATAGCCTACCAATCCCAATAGTAATAATCCACCACTTAGCTCCCAAATCCACTCACCGAATAAATTTGCTACTGCTAATGTAATTAACCACCATCCTGTTAACCAAGTTAAACATAATAATATTTCTTTTATATATTAATTTCAATCTAAGCACTCCTTATCAATTTTTTATGAGGATAAAAAACAAAGCCAAAAGCAATCTCTGCTCTTGACTTTAAATCTTTTGAATATTTTATTTTTACTAATTATTAATCACCAGGGATCAATCACTACTTAATATCAATGATTTAACCCTTATATCTTTCAATTTTATATCAAGCTGAGTTGCAGATAATATTAGCTAGTTTAGACGAAGTTTCAAGCTCATCAAAAAATTTAATAGAAACCTTACTTTTAATTTGGATCTCTTTCGATATGGAAATGATTTAGATCTTATATCTTCCAACTTTATACCAACTTTAATCTATCAAGTCTAAATAAATATCTAAACTTCTATTTAACAATTCAACTACTAAAAACATATAATTCCCCCTATAATAAAGTTAAATATTTAATATAATCATCTATAACATTAACTTAGTAAAAATGTGGTTTCACTCTACTTTATCATTCTATAAAATTATTATTACACCTCTATTAAATCTATTACATTATAGTGACCTGACCTCAAACCAAGTCCCCAATACTATTTCACCGATAATATTGAATTGCTGCAATAATTTTGACTTTACATAAAATCTTTTATTTAGGAAACCATATATAAAAGTAATCCACAAGAATAAAAATGAAAGGAAGATTCTATGAGTCCAATTGAAGTAGGCACAAAAGCACCAGACTTTACTGCAAAGGATAATAAAAATCAAAACATAAGTTTATCTGCCTATAAAGGAAAAAAGGTACTTCTTTCTTGGCATCCCTTGGCCTGGACACCAGTTTGTACTGACCAAATGCGAGCATTGGAAACTAATTGGGGAAACTTTCAGAATCTCAATACCATCCCCCTAGGATTCAGTGTAGATTCACAGCCTTGTAAAAAAGTATGGGCAACAGCACTCCAGATTAATAACGTTAGTCTACCAGCTGATTTTCTGCCCCACGGTAAAATTGCCCGAGATTATGGGATATTTAATGAGACTAAAGGAGTATCTGAGCGAGCTAATATCATCATTGATGAAGATGGCAATGTACAATGGGTCAAAGTTTATCCATCAGGACAACTGCCAGATATCAATGAAGTCCTGCAAGTTTTATCAAGTAATTAAGCCACCATTACAAATAAGGTATATACTCTGATTAGCTAGACACTATATTTTTCTTATTTTGATTAAAAAATGATAACTACTTTATGTTATTTAAAACTAAAGATAATTCACTTTTAAATTCTTTACATAGATAAAGATAATAATTCTTGATTAACTAAAATCTAGGATTATTATCTTCTCTATACTCGAATCAAATCTCCAATACTCTCCTCCAATTTTTCCAATGCTCTCTTCTTTACCCGATAACACTGACTTGCTGAATAAGGAAATCTAATACTATATAGAACATGAAAAATAATTTAAATTAATTTAACAACGCCCTGAGGGGATTTATCCGAAGAAGTACTCTTGGGGTGAATTAGACATTAACAGACTAAACTAAAAATTTGAAAGCTTTTAATTTTAATTCGCGTCAATTCGTAAGATTCGTTACAAAAAAATTATTTTAGTCTTTTACTATTACTCGTAACTGTTAATCTAAAATATTTATCGGTCTCTATATATTATCTTTAATCCTAGCTAGTAATTAAAAACAGCTCTAATCTAGGTTATAATAAACCCCACATCCTTATAAAAAAAGAACTACTAGAATAAATCTAGTAGCCTTCTACTGTAAACTTTTTATATAATTTATTAACAGCTTTCTTCTCAATTCTAGAGACATAAGAGCGAGATATATTGAGTCTATTGGCAATCTCTCTTTGGGTCTTCTCTTGCCCATCCTGAAGCCCATATCTCAATTCTAATACCTTTCTTTCTCTACTATCTAATTCTTTGAGCTTCTCATATAAAGTCTCTTCTTTCATTGCCAATTCGACCTTTTCGCTAACCACATCTACTGCTGTTCCTAAGATATCAATTAATTTAATCTCATTACCTTCCTTATCAGAACCAATCGGTTCATGCATCAACTTCTCATTATTTAACTTCTTAGTCTTTCTTAAATGCATCAAAATCTCGTTTTCAATACATCTGGCTGAATAGGTTGCTAATCTAGTATTCTTATTGGGATTGAAGCTATCAATTGCCTTAATTAGTCCAATAGTCCCAATTGAGATCAAGTCTTCATTATCTTCTTTAGTATTTTCAAATTTCTTAACAATATGAGCTACTAATCTCATATTATGTTCAATTAGCTTATCCTTAGCTGCTAAATCCCCTTCAGCCAATCTCATCAAACACTCTTCCTCTTCCTCTTTGGATAGAGGCTGTGCAAAGGTAGTACCATTAGAGATATATGATACTAGAAACATTAAGCCATCCATTAATGTTGAGCATAACTCAACCAAAAAAGAAGGCACCAAAGACCATTCACCTCCCAAGTTTCACTCCTATTTATATCTATATGAGGTGATATACTCAATTGTGCCTGTCCACGAGATTTATTCCCCTTTAACTATCTCCAGTTCAAGTTTATTTTGTAAATTATGCAAGATTTTTAGCGAGGATTTTTTATTTTATTTGTCATATCTAAGTTAATTTGTGAAATTTATCATTATTGCTTTAGATAAGAAATTTTAAATATCTAATTATAGGAGCAGATTTAATGAAAAGTAAGTTATATCTAGCACCATAATAAGTATGGAGAGGTAATGATTAATTGAGTTTACTTACATTTAAGAAGGTATTTCCAACATATATTATGAATACTATCAAGATACTATAGAACAATTATTAGAATAGCTATTAAAGCCCCTTCAAGTAAGAATAGACAACCCTGGGGCGTAAATTGTAAATAATTTGATTTATTGCAATATGATTTTCTAAAGTACCAAGTTTAGATTTTACATAGAAAAATGACAGCAAAGACTGATTTACCCTAAGCTTCTAGCCCTATTTAGGGATATAGTCAATGCTGTCTCTTTAGATAACTTATTCTCCTTCAACTATCTCCAACTCAACTTGCTTCTGTAAATTCTCCAATATCTCTAATACATCATCCTTAGTACCCTCTGTTGCCTCTAAATTCAAAATCCCTATCTCACCTTTAACTCCTACTACTGTAGTTAAAGCCAAACCTTCATAAGCCTTTAAAACATTATCTACAAAATATAATTCATCCTTCTCCACCTTAACCTGAAATCCAATAGTACCCTTCATTAACTTAACTCCTTAAGAATAGATTTAACCTTAGTAACTAAGATATCAATAGCCACTTTATTATAACCACCTTCAGGGATAATAATATCTGCATACTTCTTAGTCGGTTCGATAAATTGTTGGTGCATCGGACGAACCACTCCTAGATATTGATTGACCACTGAATCCATAGTTCTACCCCTCTCTTCAGTATCCCTTAATAATCTACGAATAAATCTGACATCATTATCTGTATCTACATAAATTTTAATATCGAGCATATTCCTTAACTTCTCATTCTCTAAGACTAAAATACCTTCTAAAACAATCACATCACAAGAATCAATTGTAACTGTCTCATTGGTACGGGTATGCTTAGAAAAATCATAAACAGGCTTTTCAATACTCTTACCAGCCATTAAATCCTCTAAATGCTCAATTAACAGCTCAGTATCAAAAGCAAAGGGATGGTCATAATTGGTCTTAATTCTCTCTTCAAAGGAGAGATGGCTTTGATCCTTGTAATAAGAGTCCTGCTGAATCAAGACTATATTATTATGACCTAACTCCTCTATAATCGTTTTAGCTACTGTGGTCTTACCTGAACCTGTTCCCCCTGTCAACCCTATTAGAACAGGCTTACTCATCACCATCACCTTTTTCTCTTCTGACTAAATCATACTCTTCAACTGGATTATCTACCTTAACTGTAATTAATTGGTGAGGATGGGGAGCATCGGGGACCT
This sequence comes from Orenia metallireducens, assembly GCF_001693735.1. Lineage (GTDB taxonomy): Bacteria > Bacillota > Halanaerobiia > Halobacteroidales > Halobacteroidaceae > Orenia > Orenia metallireducens. The sequence continues at coordinate 27,610 of NZ_LWDV01000008.1, read as the reverse complement.
CTTCCCCATCTTCATTTTTAATATAATCTAGCTTTTGAGAGAAGGTATCTGTCCTTGGACCAAAAAACTCTACAACATCACCTTGGAAGAACTTACTTCTTACCTCAATCACCGCTTCTTGACTCTCTGGAAGATAATCACGAACGACCCCCATATAATCATAACTTCTATGGAAACCATAGTCATCATAATTCTGCTCTGTACCAGTGGGTTTATCAAAATAAAAACCAGTTGTATAATTACGATGGCTAATCTTTCTTAACTCGTCTAGCCACTCTGGTTTAAATTGATAGTTCTCTGGGTCTTTAGCATAAGCATCCAAAGCCCTACGATAGACATTAGTAACTGTTGCTACATAATGGAGACTCTTCATCCTACCTTCTATCTTAAAGCTATCTATCCCAGCTTCGATTAACTCTGGTATATACTCTATCATACAGAGATCTTTAGAGTTATAGATAAAGGTTCCTCGGTCATTCTCATAGATAGGATAATGCTCACCAGGCCGCTTCTCCTCCATTAAAGTATACTTCCAGCGGCAAGAATGAGCACATGCTCCCTTATTAGCATCTCTACCATTCATATAATTACTCAATAAGCAACGACCTGAATAAGAGATACACATGGCCCCATGGACAAAGGCTTCTATATCAATATCTACCTTCTCTTTGATCTTCTTAATCTCTTCTAGGGATATCTCTCTAGCAGCAACGATCCTTTTTGCACCTTGACTCTTCCAGAATTGGGCACTACGCCAGTTAGTATTATTAGCCTGAGTACTGATATGAACCTCTAATTCAGGAGCAGCCTCTTTAACTATAGCAAAGATACCAGGATCAGCTACAATAACCCCATCTACCCCAATTTTGTCTATCTCTTTAATATACTCAGGTAAACCTTCAAGGTCTTCATTATGAGGGATGATATTAGCCGTCACATAGACCTTAACTCCACGCTCATGGGCAAAGTCTAACCCCTCTTCCATCTCTTCTAAAGTGAAGTTTCCCGCCTTCTCTCTCATTCCATAAGCCTCTCCACCTAAATAAACTGCATCTGCACCATATAATATCGCTATCTTCAATTTTTCTAAAGTCCCTGCTGGAGCTAATAGTTCTGGTAATTGCATCTATTCTTCCTCCTTTTTAATACTGATTGCTAGTCCATCTCCTAGTGGAACTATCGATGAATCTAATAAAGGATGATCCATAATCGTATCTACATACTCTCTCAACCTTCTGGTCAAAGTATTATATCTTGGATGATAAAAGCGGTCATCAGCAATCATTCCCTTAAATAAAACATCATCAGCTATGATTAGACCACCATCATTAATCAACCTTAAACTCTCTTCTAAAAAATTAGGATATTGACCTTTAGCAGCATCTATAAATATAAAATCAAATTTTCCTTCTAAGGTAGGTAAAATCTCTAAAGCATTCCCTGTCAATAGTTTGATATTATCATATCCTAAAGTATCAAAATTATCTTGAGCCTCCTTAGCTGAAGCTTCATTCAACTCAATTGTAACGATCTCTCCGTTCAAATCTCTAGCCAACCATAAAGTCGAATACCCAATAGCTGCACCTATCTCTAAAATTCTCTTAGGTTTATGTAATTTAACTAAAAGGTTTAATAGATTTCCTACTTCTGGCTCTATAATAGGAAATCCACGTTCTAATGCTGATTCTTCAATCTCTCTAAACTTACCTTCCCTGTCTGGTTGTTTCTCTCGTAAATATTTAACAATCCACTCTTGGACAAGATTACTCATTGTAGCACCCCTTGTATTAAGTTTGTGTTTAAGTCTAAGTTTTAGTAATAGCAATAACCGTATAAACTCAGACTTAAACCCCATCTTAGCTATTATTATAACGTTATTAACTTTACTTTAATCCTCTTTGTACCTCTAAATGCTCTTGATAACTCTTAGTAAAGGTATGTCTACCCTTTTCTGTAACAACATAATATAAATAATCGGTAGTTTCAGGATTTAAAGCAGCCTTAATCATATCAATTCCAGGATTATTGATAGGACCTGGAGGTAACCCTGAATTCTGATAAGTGTTATACTCTGAATCAACTTTAAGGTCACTATATAATAGCCTACTTTTACGCTCTGGTAGACTATACTGTACCGTAGCATCTAACTGTAACTTCATCCCTCTATTCAACCGATTATAGATGACACTTGCTATTATTGGAGCTTCATCTTCTATCTGGGCTTCTGCCTGAATTAAAGAAGCAATCGTAATAATCTCATATAGACTATATTCACTCTTTTCAATCTCTTCTTCTAAAGCTTTAACCCTTCTTTTAAATTCAGCTAACATAATATCTATTATCTCTTCTTCATCAGCACCATAAGGAATCTGATAAGTTTCAGGAAATAAAAATCCCTCTAAATTATACTTAACAGTAGAAGGTGTAGAGAATAAATTAAATTCCTTATCTTTAGCCAAAGATAAAAAACGTTCCTTATTCAAACCTCTTTGAGCTAAAAGATCTCCTAGCTCCTCTATAGTTATTCCTTCTGGCAGAGTAACTTTATAAGTTGCTGCTTTACCTTTAACTAGCTTGTCCGCAATCTCAATAGCTGACATATTAGAGCTTAACTTATAATACCCTGCTTGTATCTTAGTTGCTAAACCTCTAATCCTTAAATAAACTTTAAATGCTAAAGGATCTTTAATTAAACCTTTTTCATCTAATTGATTAGTAACCTTCTCTAGGGAGGAACCTGATTCTATTTCAATAATCTCATCTGCTATTGCTTTACTACTAACAGGCTCTAATAACTGTCGTCCGTAACTAAAGAAGATTAAATTCATAATAAATAACAACAACATTAGCCAACTGAAGTATTTAACTGATCTTTTAACTTGCATTTTAATCCCCCCCTTTACGTAAACTTATAACTTTAAATAAAAATCAAATTTCTATAAAGATTCTAAATTTAACTTTAAGACTAAGTACCCTAATAAAGTTCTTACTTAAATTCCATCTTAATCCTAAATTAGACAAGTCTAAAACAAAACCTAAAATATTTTAACTTTTTGAATTTCATTTATACTCATCACTAGTCACTTGCCATTGACATCAATTTAATTCCTTACTCTATTATAAACAATCTGATTTTAATTATCAACAAAAGTCATTAACTCTTATCAAAGAGAATAGAAATATCACTAAAGAAAAAAAGCACCTTAGTCTTTAAAGACCTAAGATGCTTTGTATATCAAGCTATTTCTTCAAGCCGTGTACCATCTTTAATATGTATGTTAGCCCGATCAATAACTGTGATTACTACCGCTTTAAATTCCCTAACTTCAATAATTACAGCCAAATTGTTCTCTTGATCGATTACTGCAACCTCTTCCCCAGTATCATTATAATCAAGTAACTTTTTATCTAGGCTAAGAATAATTGCAGTAACCAAATTCTGATTGATATCCCTCTCCTCCATACGCTTTAAGGCATGGGTTGTACTCTCTACTCTAAAATATTTATCCTCTAAAATACATTCAGTTAATAACATCTAACCCCCCCTCTTTTAAAAGTACTATTAACAGTATTGACAATAAAATTAAATTTTATACTCTATACCTAAAGATAGGAGGGAAGTATTTAGGTTATTTATCATATCTAAATTCAAAAGATTTTATAAACAACTTAAATTCTATTCATCTTCCTTAGCTAATTCTTCTTCTATCCTCATTAGCTCCTCTTCATCGACTACTGGTTCATAGAAGGTATCACCATCTTCATTCTCAACTACTTTAAGAGCAAAACCTTCTTCTGTATCATCATCTTCAGGTACTATAATTAAATAGGTATCATCATCTATATCAAGAACTACTACTATCTCATAACGATTCTCTTCTCCATCATACTCCTCTAATACAACAATACCTTCTTCTTCATCGATCAACTTAATTACACCTTCATTTTCTGCCATTCTAATCACCTCTAGTTTAATTATTCGTTACTTAATAATTGATAATTAATACCAATTATCAACTTATACTATCTAAATAATTTTGTAAAATCACTACTGCTGCCATCTTATCGATAACTTCTTTTCTCTTCTTTCTACTTAAATCTGCTTGGATTAAAGTTCTTTCAGCTGCCACTGTAGACAACCTTTCATCCCAAGTTATTACCGGCAAATCTATCCTGTCCTTTAAATTCTCCACAAAGTTTAGCACCTTCTCAGCTCTAGGTCCTAAGGAACCATTCATATTTTTAGGTAACCCAACTACAACCTTCTCTACATTATATTTTTCCACTAAAGAAGCTATATATTCTATATCTTCCTCTAAGCCTTTAGATTTTATTACCTCTTTACCCTGAGCTGTCCAACCTAAGGCATCACTTACTGCAACTCCTGTTCTCACATCTCCAACATCTAAGCCCATAATCTTCATCTTAGTTACTCCCTTCAATTACTATAACCATTCTCTCCATCAACCACTAAATTGATTCCATATTTAAATTGTGGTAAGTTTACTTGATTAACAGGTTTTATCTGATAACTATCTATCTCTAACATACTATCCATTAATGCTTTAGCCTCTTCCACTCTTTTACCTAATATCTGATTAACAATATACTCTTTATTAATCTTACCTACAACTTGACCCATACTCTTGACTCTGAAATTAATTTCATTTTGGGCTACTTTATCAATTTTAACCTCTTTAATAGTAATTTGTGGTCTGTTAAGGACAAATTTATCTTCAAGGCTATCTTTATATAATTTAAATACTAAGCTCTTTAATCCTTTTTTTTCTACTGCAAAACCTGTAATTTTGACTTCTCCTTTAACTACTAACTCATTTGTTATCTCTCCAACTTTATTATTGGTATAAAGCTTAGGCTCAGCAACCTTAATTTCATCTTTAAAAAAGATTAGATTGGAGTCAAATTTGTTCTTTAAATCTTCCTTTGCTCTCTGTAAGAGCTTGTCCCTTGTTTGACTTAAAGCATTCTCCAAATCAGCTTGAGAGACTACCTTTACCAGTTGATTCTGCCCTCCATAAGTTGCTTCTGGATTAACTATCTTCACAGGATAATCCTTGTTAACAAAGTTGACTATCCTCCCCTTACTGATATTCCCATGCACCCCTTTGTATAATGCTTCTATATTGACCTCAGCTCTTCCTGCATCTACACCTACAACTACATTCATAAACTTCTCCAATTTTGATGATGGAACAACCACCTTATCTTTAGTCTTAAATTTGACCCCATTTCTTGTACTGACTAAGGTCCCTGCAGGTATGGTTATATTCTTACGATTGCTATTAATCAAAGTTAAAACTCCTGTTGCTTTCTTAACACCAATCTCTTTAGTAGCAGTACTTTGGAAGACTAGCTCCTCTTCTAAGTTTACTTCTTTCTTAATTAATGGGATTGTACTAGTAGCCCAATCTATAGTTGGAAGGTTCTCTAAAGCTCTAATCTGACTGATTAATACTTTATCTTTGATAGTTGGTTGAATCTCAACAGTTATTACTGGAAAAGCAAAATAAACCCAAATTATCGCTACTAATAATGCGGTAGCAAAAAATAATCCCTTCTTTAGCTTTCTTCTCTTCTTAGACTTTCTTTTAGCCGTTGAATATTGATCTAAAGTAAATAAGGACTCTCTTTCTGATTCATTTATATCCTCCACTTCCTCATCTTGATTATCTTCAAACTCCTTTACTTTAGAATAGACCTCAAAACCTACCCTTGACAATATATTTTTAATCTTCTTATTATTGGTTATAAAAATTAACTCTTTCTCTGCCTCTTTTGCATATTTTTTAATTAACTCTATATTTACCTGACCGACAAATATTGGTGACTTTCTATGTACTATAACTACTACCTTATCTTCTTCTGCTGACTTAATCTTATCTAGAAATGAATTCAGTGGTTCATCAGGGTCTATATAAAGTTTAATATAATTTTCCAATCTTATCACCCCTAACTAACCAAAATTAGCCACTATCTTCTGAAATATATTATTCTCTTCAACTTCTTTAACCTTAGTCGACTGTAAAGCCAAACTCTTTGGTGTTACATTCTCTGCACCTCTTAATAGGTTTACCTTATCTTCAACCCCTTTAATATCTTCAGCATCTAATAATCTTATCTCAGGTTTTTTGAAAAAAGGTAGATTTTCATACATCTTTCTCTGCCTAATTCCATCAAACAAACCACTTAAAGCACTTCCTCCACCACATAGATATACTCTTTGAGGCAAAGCCTCTGATTTTGCTAGACTAGCTAAAGCTAGCTCAATTCCTTCGTATAATAAATCAAGATCAGGCTTTAAAACAGCTTCAATCTCTTTATTAGGTTCATCACTCTCTGAACTAGAATAAGCAACCTTTAACCTCTCAGCATCTTCTAAGGTTAAATTAAAACTTCTAGCCAAACTTTTAGTAAAATCCCGACCTGCTAAACTGAACATCTTAGTCCCTTCTATACCCCCATTTCTAATTAGAGCAATATCGGTAGTTCCTCCTCCAATATCTATCACAATCGCCCCAAATTCATAGGCTTCATTATTCATAATACTTTTAGCAATAGCAAAAGGTTCTGCAATTATGCCTACCAAATTATATCCTAATCTTAAAGCTATTGTCTCCAAAGCACCGACATGAACTAAAGGAGCAAAGGTATTAAATACAGTTACTTCTAAATTCTTTCCTTGAAACTGTTCAGGATTAGTAACTTTATAACCATCTATCTTCATCTCTACTACAGAAGAATTGACCAATTCCACCTTAATATTCTCTAACCCTATATCCTCTAGCAACTCCTGCTGAACAGATTTTAAAGCCAATTTTTGAGCCTTCTTGACCAAAGCATCTATCTCTTTTCTCTTAATCTTCTTTTTAGGTATAGATCTAGTATAATTCATCTGAGTAATAATCCCTTTGACAAATTCACCAGCAATTCCAATTACAATTTCACTAGGACTATAATCTGCCATTGCTATAGCTTGTTCAATAGCTTTATGACAGATTTTAATTACCTCTTCAATATTGGAGATAGCTCCACCTTCCATGTTAATATAATCCTGCTTCTCTCTACTATATCCAATTATTTCAGAGTTATTCTGATTAAATTTTACTATCATCGCTTTTACATATTCTGTACCAATATCTAAAGCTATACGATATTGATAATCTAAATCTTTCTCTTTCTTTAAGAAATTATTAAAGATCATGACAGTAGAAAACACCTCCTAATATTACAAAATTATCCATTAGGAGGCGAATTCCTTCTTTTAAATAATAATTTTATCTATTATTTATCCTATTTAATACCAAATAGAGCAAAGTAAAGATAGGAAATAAGAGTAAGGTTGCAGCAGCAACAACACCAGAATCGTTGACCATCATCGTAACTATACTCCCTATTATTAAAGCTTTAAAAGCAGCAGCTAGGTCACTATAACTATCAACAATATCCCTAATTATCCCTCTTGGCTTTTTAAATAGGATAATCAAGATAATTACAAAGGATAACAATACCCTCGTCCAGATTGTCCACCTTAATAGCTTTAAGTTCATGCTGATTTTGCGATAGATAATACTAATTAATGTACCCAACCCTTCTCTTCTAATTTCTGCTATAGTATTAGCAAGATGGGTCTGATTAGTACCAGTTCCCATAATATCTAAGAGGATAATTAAAGAGACGATACTTATAAGTATAATAGCTATTTTAAATAATACCTTTAAATTTAAGTTATAACCCTTTAAATAAAAATAAGTAGCACTAATAACAACTACTGTTGTAATTAAACCACCAAAATTAGCTCCTAAGCTTGGATGACCTACCGTTACTATTAGAAATAGAAAAGATAATAATAGCAATCTGAGAGAAAATTCTTCCCTCAGCTCTTTGAAAATGGCTAAACTTATGATTCCTGCTCCAATAATTATTCCCATAAATTCATTTCCAATCCCATAGAACCTGGCACCAATTACTGGAGAATATCCTAATACTGATAATTTTATCAGTCTAGCACCAGTCCATAAGTCAAGTGCTAATAAACCCCAAGTCAAAGTTGAGATAACAAAGATATGAATTAATTCATTTTCACTAAATTTTAATAAACCATAAGTCAATAAAAAGCTTAAAGTGATAAAGAATAAAGTTACTAAAATTAAATTCCAAGCTAAAAAATATTTCGATAACAGAAATAAGGAAGGTATCCATAACAGAGTAAGTAAAAGATATTTACTTACCTTCTTTAAAGTTTCCGATGATTTTTTATAAAGTATTATAAAACCAACCAAAAAAAGAGTAATAATCTGTAATAAGATAAACCCCTTAATTAAAATAGGTCGCCAAGCAAAGGTCTTTTGTATCTTTTGATTTAACCCAATTAGATAATCTAATGATTTATTAGAAGGGACAGCTTCTACTGCTGACCCTGTAAAAGTCTCCTCTTCTCCTCCTAAATAGCTATAGATAGTCGGTGCTATGTCTAAGTTACTTATCAAGCCTGCTCTTTTTGTTGTAGCTGACTTTAACAAACCTTTACTATCAGGACCTACTAATAATGATAAAGAGAGTTTCTCTCCTTTTGCAACTGCTCTTTTAGATGGTGTAGGGATAACCACAAATAGATAGTCCTGATTAAAATCCAATCTCTTGCTCACCTTCCCTAATAGCTTATCTACTTGCTCAATTGTTTTCCGCTTCTCTAATTTAAAATGTTCTTCTAATAATAAACTCTTAACTGCTTCTAGTCGAGAAGTATCACCAGATTCAATAATTAATAGATCAGTCTGATCTATTAATTTATCAAATTTTTCTAATAGGTAATCTTGGTTAGTCATATAAGCAGAGGGGTATTGATCAGATGCCAAGAGCATTTTCTGACCAATATCCCCCTTAGAAATAAGACCATATTTATTTATTCCCAACATAGCTATATGCCTTCTTGGCTGTTGCCAAATATCTGCATTACCTAATACAGCTAAAGTTAAAGACTCTTTAGCCAATTTATCTGCCAGTTGACCTACTTTAGCCTGATAGTCACTTTTATTATTAGTTGATATCAATCTAGCCAACTCTATATTAACAATTTCAGCTTCAAAATCCTGTCTACCTGTTCTCATCGAATAAAGCTCTTTGACATTAGTGTTTTTATAGGCTTCATCAACATTAAAACTCAAGTAAGCAGATACGCCAGTTCTAGCCCTATCACCACTACCCATAGTCAAATAAACATCCTTTGGCTCCAAAGAGCCAGCTGTTCTAGTGTTGGTCAATGCAATAGCTCCAACTTTTATTAAGGAATCTAAATTTGGTGTATTCGACGACTTTATCTCTGATAAACTGACGCCATCCATAACAAAAAGAACAAAATTCTTCTCTAAGGCTTCAGATTTTAGCTGTATAGAAAAGAGAATAAATACAGCTATTAATAGGATGATAATAGTCCGTTTCATTTAATCACTCCATAAGATTACTTCAAATAATTCTTTACCAACTCTTCAATTATTTCATCTCTTTCAAACTTTCTCATCTTACTACGAGCCTGCTTGTGACTTGTAATGTAAGCAGGATCTCCTGATAATATGTATCCAACAATCTGATCAATTGGATTATATCCTTTCTCCTCTAAAGCATCATAAACATCTCTTAATGCCTTAGTAACTTCACTGTCTTTTTCATTGTCCATTCTAAACATCATGGTTTTATCAAAATCACTCATTAATTTTCACCTCAACACTTATATTCTAGTCTTCCTATTATAGCTATTCTTTATACAAACTATTTTTCCTTTATCTACTAAATAAGATTTATATACTAAATCATAAGTGACAAAGAACTGTTACTTGTTACTAATATATATCTAGTAGATATTATTTGTAAACCTCAAGGGTATAATACCCTTGAGGTTTATTAAAGTTATTCTGCTAATATTAACTCTTTAGCCTTTGCTAAAGCTTCCTCTATTTTCTCTGGCCTACTTCCACCTGCTTGCGCCATATCAGGGCGACCTCCACCGCCACCTCCAGCGACTTTGGCAACTTCACGAATAATATTTCCTGCATGGTACCCTTCTTTAACTAAATCCTTAGTTACTATAGCGATGAAGATTACCTTGCCATCTACCTTAGAGGCCAATACAACAATACCAGAATCCAACTTATCTTTAAGGCTATCTCCCATCTTTCTTAACCCATCAGCATCTATACCATCAATACTGTGTAAGATAGTCTTAACACCATTTAAATCTTGGGCTTCAGAGATTAAATCTCCAGATTGCGAGGATGCTAACTTATCCTTTAGACTTGTAAGCTCTTTTTCTAAGTCTTTAATCTGTAACTGTAGGCTCTCTACTTTAGTTACTACTTCCTTAGGGGAAGACTTTAATTTATCAGCAATAGTAAGAATAGTCTCTTCTTGTTTCTTAACATAATCTAATGCCTCATGACCAGTTACAGCTTCAATTCTTCTAACCCCTGCTGCTATTCCAGATTCATTGATAATCTTAAATAGTCCAATCTCTCCTGTAGCTCTAACATGGGTTCCCCCACATAGTTCAATACTATAATCTCCAGCCGTTACAACACGCACTTCTTCTCCGTATTTTTCACCAAATAAGGCCATAGCCCCCATCTCTTTAGCCTCTTTAATAGGCATCTCTTTAGCATCTACAACTAAATTAGCTAGGATCTGTTCATTTACTCTAGCCTCTATCTTCTCTAGCTCTTCGTCTTTAACAGCTTCAAAGTGAGAAAAATCAAAACGGAGTCTAGTTGGTGTAACCAATGAACCTGCCTGATTTACATGATCACCTAAGAACTCTTTTAATGCTTTATGCAATAAGTGAGTAGCAGTATGGTGTCTAGCAGTAGCAGTCCTTTGCTCTTGACTGACAATTGCTTGAACCTGGTCATTGACCTTTAATTGACCTTCTTCTACTTCAACCTCATGAACTGTCATCTCTGCAATTTGACGGGTATCTACTACTCTTAATTGGGTAGTAGTATTAATGATAATTCCTTTATCACCAGCCTGTCCACCACCTTCGGAGTAAAAAGGTGTCTTAGCTAAGATAACCTGTGCCTTATCCCCAGCAGATATCATTTCTACCTCTTTTTGCTCTTTAACCAAAGACAAGACCTCTGTCTCCACTTCAAACTCTTCATAACCAACAAACTCATCCTGTCCTAACTCTTCTCTAATAGCTTTATATAACTCTAATTCACTATGCCCTTGATCATAATCCTGCCGAGCAGCTCTAGCCCTTTTTCGTTGCTCTTCCATAGATTTTTCAAAGCCAGTATGGTCAATCTCATACCCTTGCTCCCCTGCTATCTCTTCAGTTAACTCCTTTGGGAAACCATAAGTATCATAAAGAGTAAATACTTTATCACCAGGGATAACCTTAGCACCCTTCTTCTCCAATTCAGCAATTACTTCTTCTAAGATATCCATCCCCTGCTCTAAAGTCTCTTCAAATCTTATCTCCTCTTGCTTAACAATCTTTTTAATCTGCTCTTCCATATCAACCAATTGAGAATAATGATCTCCCATTACCTCTACAACTATTGGTACAATTGTATGTAAGAAAGGAATCTCTAAACCTAATACCTTAGCATAACGAACAGCCCTTCTTAGAATTCTTCTTACTACATATCCTCTACCCTCATTTGATGGTAATGCACCATCAGCAATTGCAAAGCTGATACTTCTAATATGATCTGCGATTACCTTTAAAGCCATATCTGTCTCTTTAGATTCTCCATATTCAACACCAGCAGTATTGGCTATGTAATTTATCATTGGCATAAATAGGTCTGTTTCAAAGTTGGTTGGAGCATCTTGTAATAAAGATACTATTCTTTCTAGCCCCATTCCTGTATCTATATTCTTATTAGGCAATTCTAAGTATTCACCATCTTCAGTCTTATTATATTGAGTAAATACTAAATTCCAAATCTCTAAATAACGGTCACAGTCACAACCTAATTTACAGTCATCACTACACCCATAATCTACTCCACGATCATAATGAATCTCAGAACAAGGACCACAAGGACCAGTTCCAATCTCCCAGAAGTTCTCATCCTTATCCATTCTAACTATTCTCTCTTTAGGAAAGCCCACTTGCTTAGTCCAAATTTCAAAGGCTTCATCATCATCTTTATAGATAGATACCCAAAATTTATCTGGATCAAAATTCATCCATTCAGTTAAAAACTCATAAGCCCAATTAATAGCATCTTCTTTAAAGTAATCTCCAAAGGAGAAGTTTCCTAACATTTCAAAAAATGTATGGTGTCTAGCAGTCTTTCCTACATTTTCAATATCATTTGTTCTGATACATTTTTGAGACGTACTTACCCTACGCTTAGGTGGAATAGCACTACCATTAAAATAATCTTTAAAAGGAGCCATTCCTGCATTAATCCATAATAAAGTAGGGTCATCTTGAGGAACTAAAGGTGCACTTGCTAGTATTTTATGACCCTTACTTTCAAAAAACTCTAAAAATTTCTCTCTTACCTCACTACTCTTCATCTAAATAAACCTCCCGTAACAATAAGTTTAGATCTAATGCTAAATTCAACTACATAAATACTATTACAAAATAGATAAAAATCTAGCTAAAATTATCTTAAAGCTAGATTTTAGCCTAATTTATATGATAATATTTTTATATTAAAATACCAAAATTACTCACAATTAAGAAAATATAATCTTAACAATTATCATACTAAAAATGCTATCTATTGTCAACTGAGATTAGCATCTCATAAATTATATATCTAAGTAGTTCTTTGATAATAGCAGCAATAGGAACAGCAATTAACATCCCAATAATCCCAAGAAGTTCCCCCCCTGCTAAAAGTGAAAAGATGATTACTATAGGGTGTAATCCAACCTCCTCGCCCATAATTTTAGGAGCAATAATCCCCCCTTCAACCTGTTGAATAACAAAAAAGAGTAAAACAACCATAAGAACTAATTTGCTTGATGTAAAACTAGCTATTATTACAGCTGGTAAAGCACCCAAAATTGGACCAAAATAAGGGACTATATTAAATATTCCCACTATTACTCCAATGATTAGATAAAATTTAATATTCAATAAATATAGACCAATGGTAGAGAGAATAGCAACTAACAAACTAACTAATAATTGACCTTTAAAGAATCCAAATAATGAACTATCTATCCTTCCTAATAATACCTTAATACCTTTTCTCCTCTTTTTAGGGAGTAAAGACCAAAGAAATTCTTTAATCTCTTCTAAATCTTTTAGTAGATAAAAAGCAAGAATAGGAGCCATTATTAGACTGAACATTCTAGATAATAATCCCAAAAGTACTCCACTGGTCTTCTGTATAAACTCCAATGTATTCTCTTCTAGCCTATTGATAGATTTATCTAAAATAGTAGTTATAGTATCAGGAAGGTCAATGCGCTGATATTTGATATTAATATGGTCTATCAAACCTTCTAGCTTCATAGCATAATCGGGTAATCTATGGGCTAAAGCATCTAATTCATCAATAATTGCTGGAAAGAATGTTATTAAAATAAAGGAAAAGATAGTAATAAAGAGACCAAAAATAAAGATTAATGCCCCAATCCGAGGTTGTCCACGGTCTATCAATCCCTCAACCAAAGGGTTTATTAAGTAAGCCAATAATATTGCCAATATAAAAGGAAATAAAATAGCTCTAACTTGATAAAAGAAATAAACAGATAGACAGATGATTAATAATAAGATACCTCTCTTCTCTTGACTTCCCAATCTCATCCCTCCATTAAGACAATCGGTTTGAGCTTTCAATTATAATTGCATCTTTACCATAGCTAACCGTATTGTCAATAGTTAAAGTCTCTCTTCCTTTCAAAATATCCTGTATTAAACCCTCACTTAATTCATAGGCAATCAACTTACCCTTATCATCTAGCAGTATATCTTCAACCATCCCTAACTCTTCTCCTTGATCACTAATAACCTTATGTCCAATAACCTCTCCTTCATCTATTAGGCTTTGATACTCTTCTTGGCATTTACCGATACAGGTTTTATCCTCAATTACTATCATATCTTCACCCAAGCTATATAACTTCTCATAGGGAATAAAGTCTTCACCCCTTCCCTTTTTCTTCTTTATCTTCAAGCCGAGTATACTCTGTGATTGATGGTCAAAAAATACATCTGTTACTTCACCTATCTCTTCACCTATCTCCAAATCCATTACTGCTAATCCTATTAAATCTTGACCTCTTTTCATGATTAACCTCCTTAGTTCTTAGCCAAAATATACAGCTAATAACTAATAATTATTATAACCAAGTTACTTTGAAATAAACCTAATTAAGGCTACAGAATAAAAAAATAGAACCTACTTTCGTAGATTCCATCTTATATTTCTAGATAATATGCCCTTTTATTATACATACTAACATAATTAATCTATCTCAAAAACAGCATGAACAGTTACTCGAATCTCTTTATCTTTAGTAGAAGTATTATAAACCCCTCCACTAGATACATTAGTAGAATAAGGTTCTGTAATCTGAAATACTCCAGATTTGATAGATACTGTCTTGCCAAGACTTAGATCAGTATTCTCTAATATTTTATTAGCTCTTTCTTTAGCATTTACCATTGCTTCAGATATAATATCCTTTTTCAACTGGTCAATCTTAGAATAGAAATATTGTAAGTTAGAGTTTTCAATAATAACTCCTTTATCTAAGAGTTGGATTGGATCAAAGTTAATTTCTTCTATCTCTTCTACTTTATCTGAGATAACATAAAAATGCTGCTGTAGTCTATACCCTCTAAAAACTTTGCTACTTCGACCTTTTTCATTTATATAATCATACTCTTTATAGACATTAACGGGTTTTGTATTAATATCTTCTTGCTTGATCCCAATTGCTTTCAGCTCTGCTTTTAATTTATCAGTACTATCTTTTAATTGTAGATAACCTTTTTTGAGATTGTTTTCTGAAATCTCCTCCTCTATAGTTATGTTCCATTTAACTCTATCTGCTACAAAAGCTCTAGATGCTAATCCTACTACCTTTATAGTATTTACTTCCTTTTGAGCCTGATAAAAGAATATTCCTAAAATCAGCGAAGATACTATCAACCCTATGCTAACCACAAATACCATTTTTGTATTCTCTGTCATTAATATTCCTCCTTCTACTCTCTATATCTTTAATTCTATAGTTTTGATAATTAAAATACAATGGTAAATCTCAATAAATCAAGCTTTAATCACCATTATTTTTGATAGAATATCACTCTGTTAATAACCTAAAAAAGCAGGCAGCTGCCTGCTTTGAAATTAAGTCCGATAAGTTGCCATCAAATCCTTCATCAATTGGGTTGTAGTTGGAGGTGTATAAACGATAGCATTTGCACCTGCATCAATAGTATCTTTTATCGCTTTATCACTTGAACCACCTGTAGCCATAATAGGAACATCGGGATATCTGTCTCTAATATATTTAACTACTTTAACTGTATCTTTTCCTGCACAGACATTTAGAATATCAGCTCCATTTTTCAACCTCTCTTCTACTCTTTCTGTAGATATAACAGAGACAATAATAGGAATCTCCACAGCCTGCCGCACAGCTGATAAAGTCTTATTATCGATAGGAGCATTTAAGACTACTCCTAATACCCCTTGAAATTCTGCATCTAACGCAAGTTCTACTACTCTATCCCCTTGAGTAGTTCCACCACCTATTCCAACCATTAATGGCATATTAGCTACTGTAGCTAAGGCATGAGAGAGTATAGGTTGAGGTGTAAAAGGATAAACAGCCATAATCGCATCAGCATTATTATTCTTAATCACTACAACATCGGTAGTAAATATAATTGACTTAACAAAGCGGCTTAAAATATGTATGCCCGTAGCCTTGTGAATAACTTGAGGCACTTCTATACATTTACTATATAAAGGTGTCTTAACTTTAAATTCCTTCTTCATAGTGATATCTTCACTCCTTCTTCTTGATTATCCCTTCTTTAAACAATCCTTTCTCTAGTCCTACATATACTTGGGGAACCTGACCGACAATTACAGCCTCAGTCATAGGAACCTGTGTACTTACAGCTATCTCTGCACCTGTAAGAGGGACAACTACCCTTACTTTAGTATCAACCTTCAAATAGAGCCTATGGCGTGTCTGGTTGATACCAACAGAATCAAACTCATCAACAACATCAGTCTTTATTGCTCCATGAGGTATTATTCGAGCATTTATTCTTGGACTGAATTTAGATAAAATCTCCACCCCAAAGATCTGAGAGATAGGTATAGTAATAATTTGTTCAGTAAGATTATTTAATCTCCTCTGTATTTCTAAAGTGATATCAGAAGATAATTTATTTACAAATTTTAAATTAGGTTCCATTAAAATTATATGCCCCTGCTTATTTGTCTGAATCCTAACCATATCATTATAAGATAATCCACTATTAGCTTGATTAATACCTTTATTAATAACAGTTGTTAATATACCTGTCACTTCAACTTCACAAATATCATTTAAAATAGGTTGCAAAGTAGTTTCTATCAATATTATAAAGATTAAAAAAAAGATTATTATTACTACTAACCCAATTTTTACAAACCTTTTCAAGAAAAAAAGCACTCTAACCACCCCTTAATATCTTATTAATTAAAGGGTGATTTTGTGCAGAATTATTTCTAAATTAATAAACTTTTTATTTTAAAATTATCTTAGCAAATCTTCTCTTACCAACTTTGATAATCATTCCATCTTTCACTTCTATATCTAAGTTCATCTTATCATATCGTTCATCATCTATACTAACAGCACCTTGTTTAATCATACGACGCGCTTCACTATTACTATCTACTAAACCTGTAGCAGCAACCAACTTAACAATCCATAGCTTACCATCCTCTAACTCATCAGTAGCAAGCACTACTTCTGGAATATCCTCGGGAGTATCTCCCTCTTTAAATACTCGTTCGAACTCCTCTTGAGCAGCATAAGCAGTCTCTTCATCATAATATTTAGTCACTATCTCTCTAGCAACCTTCTTCTTCATCTTCATTGGATGTAATTCACCATTAGCTAAGCCTTCTTTAATATCATTGAGCTCTTCTAATGAAATATCTGTTAATAATTCAAAATAACGTGTGATAAGCTCATCAGGCATAGACATAGCCTTACCAAACATTTCACTAGGTGCTTCATTAATTCCTATGTAATTTCCTTTACTCTTACTCATCTTATCTACACCATCTAAACCTTCTAATAAAGGCATCATAATAATAGCTTGTGCCTCTTGACCATACTCTTTTTGTAAGTTACGACCTGCTAATAGATTAAATCTCTGATCTGTTCCACCTAATTCAACATCAGCTTCGATTGCTACTGAGTCATAACCTTGTAAGATTGGGTAGAAGAATTCATGGATACTAATTGGTTGATTATTAGAATATCTCTTAGAGAAATCCTCTCTTTCTAACATTCTAGCTACTGTATAATTAGATGATAACTGAATAGCATCAGTAAAACTCATCTCTCCAAACCATTGACTATTGAAGACTACCTTAGTCTTTTCAGGGTCTAATATCTTAAAGATTTGCTCTTCATAAGTTCTAGCATTCTCTTTAACCTCTTCTTCAGTCAATTGAGTTCTAGCCTTAGATTTACCCGTTGGATCTCCAATTCTACCAGTAAAATCACCAATTAATAAGATAATTTCATGACCTAAATCTTGAAACTGCTTTAATTTTTGCAAAACTACAGTATGCCCTAAATGAATATCTGGAGCAGTTGGATCTAGCCCTAATTTTATCTTTAATGGCTTTCCTTCTTCTTCAGATTTCTTAAGCTTTTTAACTAAATCCTCTTCACCAATCATCTCATCGATGCCTCGTTTAATTATCTTTAATTGTTCTGCAATTTCCATTACCTAGCCCCCTATCATCAATACTATCTATAGTATTTTAAAGTTATTTATATCAATAGTCTAATATTGAACATTAAAAAACTCTTTTCTCTGTATATATAGAGAAAGAGCGATTATTATCTGAAAATACATTTTTAATATTATATCATAAGTATAGTCCAATATCAAATATGTAAAAATAATCCATCTACTCCGTATGATTAGTATCTAAACAGGGAATTTACTATATATAAAGTCTATTTTATGTTATAATATTTAGAGGTCTTATAATAGATATTTGATTTACTACAAATATAATATTTCTTGTAAGTTAAACTTATAGGAAATATCTGGGGATAAAAAGATAATGGCAAATTATCTTTTACCTTGATAGAATAGTTATGAAATCTCTTAAAAATATTATAAATAATATAATAAGAACCTATAATATATCTATTATCTTTTAGAGGAGGGAGTATATTGTCTAAAGACAGGCAGAAGATTAAACAACTAATTATAATATTAATTATATTAGCTATGGCTGTTGGAATGGGAGCCACAATCGGTGGTGTCACGTGGATTATCAAAAGAAGCCCTGATATTTCTGATTATGGTCAATGGCAGACAAGTGAAAGTAGTGTAGTATATGCTTCCAATGGTGAAGTTTTAACTAAACTATATAAAGAGGATAGAATTTATGTACCTATTAAAAAGATTCCAAAGAATTTACAGGATGCTATCGTAGCAATCGAAGATGAACGATTCTATCAGCATTATGGAATAGATATTAGAGGTATTTTAAGAGCTATCTGGGTAGATATTAAGGCAATGGCTAAGGTGGAAGGTGCTAGTACCATTACTCAGCAATTGGCTAAAAATGCTCTTTTGACCCATGAAAAATTATTCTCACGTAAATTACAAGAGATGTATATCGCTATGCAATTTGAAAGGATGTATACTAAAAAAGAGATTCTTGAGTTTTATCTAAATGAGATCTTTTTAGGGCATAGTGCTTATGGTGTACAAAGTGCTGCTAAATTTTATTTCAACAAGGATGTAGAGGAATTAACCCTTGCTGAATCAGCTTTGATAGCAGGATTACCAAAAGCACCTAATAGCTATTCTCCTTACAGAAATATAGAAAAGGCTAGAAAACGTAGAAACCTTGTCTTATCAAAGATGTTAGAACAGGGATATATCACTCAAAGAGAGTATAAAGAAGCAATTACTGAAGAGATTAAACTCGAAAGGGCTGAAGAGAATAATGCTGAGATTGCTCCTTATTTTGTTGAATATATTAGAAAAGAGTTACTTGACAAATTTGGTGCTAAACAAGTTTATACAGGTGGATTGAAGATTTATACTACTTTAGATTTGGATATGCAGAAAAAAGCTCAAGAGACAGTAGATAATGCCTTTGAAACTAACTATCTCCCTACTATTGTTCGAGAAAAGGGTCAGAGTAAGACTCAACCACAGATAGCTTTACTTACTATTGATCCTCATACTGGCTATATCAAGGCTATGATTGGTGGTCGTGGTGATGATAAATTCAATCGTACAACTCAAGCCTATCGACAACCAGGTTCTGCCTTTAAACCTTTTGTTTATGCTACAGCTATCAAACAAGGTGCTGGAACTGGAACTGTGGTAGATGATACTCCTAAAGGATATAAAACAACACTCAATGGTGATGAAGATGAGCTTTGGATTCCTAGAAACTATGACGGAGAATATCATGGTCCAACTACTTTGAGGATAGCTTTAGCAAAATCACTTAATGTTTCAGCCGTTAAATTACTGGAAAGAGTGGGTATTAATAATACTATTAGCGTTGCTAAGAGTTTAGGAATTAGAAACCTAGTACCTGAAGATAGAAACTTATCTTTGGCTTTAGGTGGATTAACAAAAGGGCTTACACCTCTAGAGATGGCAACAGCCTATGGAGTCTTTGCTACTGGTGGTATCAAAACAGACCCTATTGCTATCACTAAAGTTGAAGATAATAATGGTAATATAATATTATCTAATGAAGTTCATCGCAATATTGTCCTTGATGAGAGCGTAGCTTATTTAGTAACAGATATGCTTAAATCTGCTATCTCTCGAGGACCTTTAGTCTGGGGAACTGGTTGGAGAGCTTATTTAGGTAGACCTGCTGCTGGTAAGACTGGAACAACCTCTGATTACACTGATGCTTGGTTTGTAGGCTACACCCCTGATTTAGTAACATCAGTCTGGCTTGGCGAAGATTCTCCAACTAGAATGGAATATCAAATGAAAGATAAGGAAGGAAACCTGATTAAAGACGGTACTGGTAAGGTTAAAACAAATATCGTATCTAGTGGAGAAGCATCTAAAATCTGGGGAGATTATATGAAGAAGGTTGTTGAAAATAGACCAGTAAAAGAATTTAAAAGACCAAATAATATTATTGCTAAAGAGATCTGTATTGAAGATGGTCTGTTACCTAACCAATATTGCCCAATTGTGACAAGAAGAGAAGAGTTATTTATCGAAGGTACAGAACCAACAGAAGTTGGAACTTTGCATAAAGCTACTGCTGAGATAAAGATTGATAAGTCTACAGGATTGATAGCTACAGACTACTGCCCTCCAGAGGAAATAGTAACTAAAACTTATCAAGTAGAGACAGGTATTATTGTTGATGGAACTGGAGTTCCAATCAAGAAGATTGACCCAGAAACTAAATTACCATTAACAGATGAAGAAGGAAATTATATCTTTGAAACTATTCCAACAAAAGAGTGCGATATTCATGCTCCAGCAAATCCAGCTGAAGAGATTAAAGATAAGATCTTTGACTTCTTTAACCTGTTAAGAGGTAGAGAATAATAAATAAAAAGGGAGCTAGGACTTAAGTCCTAGCTCCCTTTTTATTAAAAGTATTATTAAAAGTTTACTATGGTAACCCCAAAACCACCCTCTTGAGGCTTTCCAAACCTATATTCTTGTACACTTGGGTAATCATCTAGAATCTCATGGACTACATCCTTTAAGACACCTGTACCCTTACCATGAATAATCTCAATCTGACTTAAATTAGTTAACATCACATCATCTAAATACTTTTCTACCTTCATCTTGGCATCTAAGGCTCTCATTCCCCTTAAATCTAATTTAGGAGAGATATTTCTTGCTTTATTTCCTTTAACTTTACTATAGTTGACCTTAGTAAAGTTACTATCCTCTTTCTCTTGTTGATTACCTTCAACCTTCTCCAAATCTCTTAAATCTATATTTACCTTCATAATACCTGCTTGAATCAGAGCCTGTTTCTTATCAGGGAATAACTGAAGAACTTCGCCTTTCTTACTCAAACTAACAATTTTAACTTTATCTCCAACCTCTAAATTAGGGATTCCCCTATTCTGTCTTGCTTCTTCAACCAACTTACCCTCTTCATTTTTAAGACCTTTACGTTCTTCACGTAACCCACTTCTTGCCTCTTCTATCTCTCTATCGCTGGCACGTTCCTTCTCTTTTAACTCTTCTATTATCTTATTTGCTCTATCCTGTGCTCTTTTGATAATCTTATTGGCTTCTCGATAAGCCTCTTTTAACTCTTTTTCTTCTCTCTCTTCTAAAGACTTGAGCTTATCTTCATACTCCTCCTTAAGTCTCTTTGCTTCTTGATTAATTTGCTCTGCTTCTTCCTTCTTATCATTGTACTCTTTCCTATCTCGTTCAATCTCTTTTAAGATATTATCTAACTCAATATTATCCTTTGCCAATAGCTTATTAGCACCTTCAATAATATCATCTCTCAACCCTAGTTTACTGGCTATTTGGAAGGCATTACTACTACCTGGTAGCCCCATTTGGAGTCTATAAGTAGGCTGTAAAGTTTCCACATCAAATTCTACTGAAGCATTCTCCACCCCTTCATTAGAGTAGGCATAAGTTTTAAGCTCACTATAATGGGTTGTAGCAATAGTCTTAGCACCCTTTTGATGTAAATAGTCCAATAAAGACATAGCTAAAGCTGCACCTTCAGCAGGGTCAGTACCAGCCCCTAATTCATCTAATAACACTAAAGAATCATCATCAACCTCTTCAATAATCTTAATGATATTATTCATATGAGAAGAGAAGGTACTTAAGTTCTGCTCGATACTCTGTTCATCTCCTATATCACTATAGACTTGATGATAGATTCCAAGGCTAGAACCTGACAATGCCGGGATATGTAACCCAGACTGAGACATTAAAATCAGTAAGCCCACAGTCTTTAAGGTAACCGTCTTACCTCCAGTATTAGGTCCAGTAATCACAAGGGTATCAAAGTCTCTACCCAATTCAATATCATTAGCCACTACATCACCTGTTATCAATGGATGGCGAGCTTTAATTAATCTAATCTCTCTATCACTATTAAGTAAAGGTTCTGAACCACTTATCTCGATACTATACTTTGCTTTGGCAAAGATAAAGTCTAATATCGCTAATATCTGTACAGTATTTTTAATATCATCTACTCTCTCTTTTACCTTTAAAGATAATCCCTTTAAGATTCGATAAACCTCTTCTTCTTCCTGAGAAGATAACTGGCGAAGCTTATTATTAAGTTTAACTACAGGCATAGGCTCAATGAATAGAGTCTGACCACTAGCTGATTGGTCATGGACAATACCAGGCACTTGATGTTGTGCTTCTGCTTTTATGGGGATTACATATCTATTATCACGAATTGTAATTACAGATTCCTGAATATACTTACGATAACGGCTTGAATTGATAACAGAGTTTAATTGATCTCTAATCCCCTCACTGGTCCTTCTAATATTCTTTCTAATCTCTCTTAAACGAGGACTGGCATCATCCTTAACCTCTCCACGTTCATCAATTGCTAATTTAATAGTCTTCTCTAACTCCTTAAAACTTCCAATATTGCTGGCTATATTGATTATTCTATAATACTCATTATCCTCATCAACTAAATTAACAAAATAACTACTCAACCTATGACCAGTTACTAAGGTATTTAAGATATTTAATAGCTCATCCCCATATAGCACAATATCCTTCTCTACTTTGGTTAGGGAATCTCTAATATTATAGATTCCACCAAAGGGAGGTCTCTCTTCCTTTACTAAAATCTGTTTAGCCTGACTTACCTCTTCTTGCCTTGCTCTAATATAATCAATCTCAGTTTTAGGTTCTAAATTATCGACAAAGGTCTCTGTCAACTTACTACTGATATGCTTTCGTAACTGCTCTTTTATCTTATTAAATTCCAAAACTTTCAATGTATGTTTATCCATTCAATATATCACCTTTCTTATCAAGATTCCTATTATAGAATCTAGTTATCTCAGAATTATCTCTTCTAGAATCTCCTGCTCTATTAACCTATTATATTTGCCACTTCTATAAACTTTAATCAAATCTATCTTCTCTTCTTCCTCGATATCCTCTAATTCTTTTTTAAAATTTTGAGAAAATTCTGTTAGTTGCCCTATAACTTAATTAGAATTATCAAATCTTAGAATCGTAGGAATCCGAGCTACCCCTATATATTCTTCCATTATATCTTCATATCCTGTGCGTGAACATATATAGGGAGATATTATCGTTTAACTCTCTCATCTTCTCCAAATAAGGCATGAGTATCCTACAATCTAGACAATATATCTCTGCAAATATTATAATATCTATATTATCTGTTATTTCAATTATGATTTCTTTAGTATTGGCTGCTAAATTGACCCGATGATATGTCTAGAGTTATTTCTTCTTTAGATGAGTTGAGATACCCTTGAAAGTCAATACCCTCCTTTAGATTAATCATTAAGCTACCTCCCTTATTTAATACTTTAATAAAATATCTCCTAGTATCAATATTCATAAGCAAAGACCTTCAATCTAATTAGATTAAAGGTCTCTTATATTTACCTGTTTACCATATACAAGAAACAACTATTAATCACTTATATATAACTTAAACTAGTCAAAATTAATCTCTTAATTTAATTCCTTCATCAGTTATATCTATAATCTCTTCTTTATAAAGCCCCCCAATTGCTTTCTTAAAGGTACCTTTACTCATCTGTAGCAACTTCTTAATAAGATGTGGAGAACTATTATCATTTAAAGAGATAAAACCTTCCTCTTTTTTCAACTTCTTAAGGATTTTATCTTTTGCATCCTCTATTCTACCATAACCAGGCTTTCGTAGACTTACATCTATTTTATTATCTTCTCTAACCTTCTTAATATATCCTTTGTATCTTTGTCCAATCTTTAAATTTTTATAGATATCATCACTGTAGACTAATCCATAATATTTATTATTAACTATTACTTCCACTCCTAAATCGGTATACCTATAAATTAAGATATCTACTTCATCATTTTCAGATACATCTAACTTACTATGATTGATAAACCTATCAAACTTCTCTGTAGCCACTATTCTATCTGTCTCTTCATCAAGATAAACTCTTACCACATAACTTTTACCTTTTTTCATCTTACCAGGTTGCTCTCTATAAGGAACCAATAAATCCTTTTCTAATCCCCAATCTAAAAAAGCACCGATTCTAGTAACATCCTTTACCTCTAAATATGCATAGTCTCCAACCCCTGCTTTAGGAGTTAGTGTTGTTGCTATAGGTCTATCTTCAGAATCTTTATAGATAAATACATTTAAGTTATCATCAATCTCAGTATTTTCAGGAATATATTTATTAGGCAAAAGTACCTCTTCACCATCTATCTCTAAATATAAACCAAAATCAGTCTCTTTTACTACTTTTCCTTCATTATACCTTCCTATCTTCACTTTTTCATCTCCTTTAATTATTACTAATACTAAGTTTTAGCTCAAGACTTTTAGGTACTACTATATTATAAAACTATCTAGCTAAGAACTCTTTCAATTCATCTACTCTTAAAGTATTAATTACATCATCTTTCTCTAACCATCCTTTTCTAGCTACTCCAACACCAAATTCCATATTATTTAACTGTTTAACCTTATGAGCATCAGTGTTGATAATAAATTTGGCACCTAATTGATGGGCTAATTTAACCTGCTGATGACTTAGGTCCAACCTTTTAGGTGAAGCATTAATTTCTAAAATAGTATTAGTCTCTATGGCTTTATGTACAAGTCTTTCAAAGTCAATATTATATGCTCCTCTACCTAGAACTAACCTTCCTGTAGGATGGGCTAAAATATGGACATGAGGATTTTCCAATGCCATCATGATTCTTCCCATTATCTTTTCTCTAGAATTATTAAATCCACTATGTACTGAGGCTATTACTATATCCAACTGAGCTAAAATATCATCATCATAATCTAATCTATCCTCTAGGATATCAACCTCAGCCCCTTTTAAAATAGTAATATCTAACGTCTCGTTTAGTTTATCTATCTCTTCCCACTGAGCTTTCAATCTATCAGGTGTTAATCCATTGGCTACAGTCAAAGCTTGAGTATGATCACAGATAGCCATATACTCATATCCTTTTTGCTGACAAGCTTGAGCCATCTCTTCAATTGTATATCGCCCATCACTCCATCTAGAATGCATATGTAAATCACCTTTAATATTTTTTAATTCAATACTGCTAGGTAAGTTATGATTTTTAGCTCTATCTATACTCTCTAAATCATCTCGTAATTCAGGGATAATATAAGGTAAACCAATGAATTTAAATATCTCCTGCTCATCTTCAAAAGTACCTATTATTTTATCCTCTATTTCATCATTAATAATTTCCTTTAATTTTTGATTATATTCTTTAGAACCTGTTGACCAAAAAACTTTCTGCCAAAATAATGAATTACCAGTCTCAAAAATCTTAATTCCAATTCCTAACTTGGTGTCTGCTAAAATAATTTCATCGTCTAGCCTAGCCACATCTGAAATAATAGGAAGTTTCTCAAGTGATTTAATTGTTTTTTCAAAATCATTGGTCACTATAACTAAATCAATCTCATCAATGATCTCTTCTCTCCTTCTAATACCCCCTACCACTTCGATACTATCAACTTCTTTAAAGCCTTTTATATAATCTTTCAACTGATAAGCTAGCCCAGCTGCCTCTCCTAAATCTAGCTTATTTTTTTCAGATAATAATTTGTCTACGCTCTCTAAAATTTTCTGTTCAGTTTTAGGGCCAATCCCAGATAGTTGAGATAATGCTCCTGATTGGGCTTCTTCTTTCAAGCTCTCTAGATCTTTAATTCCAATTTCACTATAAAATTGCTTAACTTTACTAACACCCACACCAGAAACTTTCAATAAAGAGATTAAAGTAGGAGGATATTCCTTAGCCAAATCATTATAATCTTGACAAGTCCCAGTTTCGACTATCTCTTTAATATTCTCTGCTAAACCCTCTCCAATACCAGAAATCTCTGTCAACCTATCCTCTTTAATTAATTCTGCTACATCAATTTCTAAATCTCTAATTAATCTACTAGCTTTTTCATAAGCTATGATTTTATAATTATTTGCTCCTTTTATCTTTAACAAATTCATAATATTATCAAAGATTAAACTGACTATTAAATTATTCATAAATTTGCCTCCAATTAATATCATTTAGAGAATTCTTCTATCTTTTTATCAACTACCGAACTAAAGCTTAATATCTTAGGAGCAAAATAAGATTGAGCAATCTCCTTTTCTACCAAGTCCACAGGAATAATATTTAATAATAATAATCCAATATATAAAATTAAAAACCCTTTAATGAGTCCAAATAATAGTCCGCCAAAGTTATCAATAAAGGATAAAAAGATTATATCTAACAACTGAGTAAGAAAATATCCTATATAATTAATCACCAAAGTAACAGTTATAATGATTATAAAGAAGGATAGCACTTCTGCCAGCTTTGAAGTAAGACTAAATTCTTTAGTTAAGAAGCCTGCAATAATTGTATACTGCTCTTGAGCAACATAGATAGCCATTATAATAGCTAATATTGCAGTTAACTGTTTAATTAATCCTAACTTATATCCCTTAACCATAAATACCACTGCAAGAATAATAACTACGATATCTATTAAGTTCAAATCCAATTAATCTAACTCCCCCTTCTCAATTAAGTCCAAGAATTCTTCATACTCTTCTTTTAAAGCCATATACTGTTCCTTTAACTTATTATTTTCTGAAAGAATTTGTTTAAAACTATTCTCTAATTTAGTATTATCTTCTTTTAATTTTCCATTCATCTCCTGTACTTTATATAGCTTATCCGCTAAATTCATAACACCTAATATTATAATTCTATTTCTAGAAATTGATGGTGCATATTCTTGAATCTCTTTCATATGTTCATCAACAAAGAGTGCTATGCTCTTAATATATTCAGGTGACTCATCACCTTTTATTTTATATTCTTCACCTAGAATTTCTACTTTAACCTCAGACTTATTAGAAGAATTTTCTATACTCAATATTATTCCCTCCAAAGAGTTTTTAATGTTATTTATTACTTTATAAATAGATTAAATTAATAATCTATAATTCATAAACGTTTAATTAATAAAGTTTACTAAATTATAAAAGATATAAGTAATGTTAACAAAATATTTTTAATATTATTATAAAATATTCCTAACTATATAAATATTCACCAAAGTATTATTAAAATCCTTCCCCAAATGCTAGAAAACCTTGCTATCCTGAG